>JAOUEB010000075.1 GCA_029858925.1 Nitrospira sp. | reverse complement strand
CAACGCAACCACAATGAAACGAAGAAAACCCGAAGACGGTGAGGATGGATGATGTGGATCAAGTCAATCCGCCACTCGCGTCTCGGCCATCCTAGCAAAGCCGAAAAAAGACTGTCAATGTCATATGTCGTCCGCTAGGAATCGACGGACACAGACCTGACAGACATGATGATACTATAACGTCCTGAAATTCAACACAACTTCTCAGAAGGCCCAGGGTATCCGAAAGAAGGCCCAGAGCTGGTCAAGCAGATAGGCCATTCGCCCCAAATCACTTTTGGTGAGGAGAATCGCACGAAGCGCCTCCTGAAGCACTCTACGATAAACTTTAGGAGACGATTGCCGATCTGTCTCAATCCGTTTACACTACGCCCATGCCTCTTCGTGTACTCATACCAGGTGAAGATGACGCAGGCGCCCACGTCGGCGGCGTGCATAAGCGCCCGCCGATTCCGGACGACTCGCTCAAGGCCGAGTGCCCGAAGTTTATGGCGCACGGTCCTTGCGGAGGCGTGCGAAAAGGCGGGTTCTGCGAAGTCTACCCAGAGATGAAATGCCCGTGGATTTCGCTGTACATCGACTTAGAGAAAATCGGCCAAATCGAGTGGATGAAACAGGTCTAAAAGACGTGAGGCGTGAACCGTGAAACGTGAAGCGAGCGGAAGAAAACAAAAAGCCACAAAGTTTGGATACAACGAGCAGCATGCAAAGAGTGGGATTACTTCGCCGTTGCCCGACCTTGAGACCTTTCCAAATCAATACAAGGGCTACGAGATTACGATCGAGATTCCCGAATACACGGCGATCTGCCCCAAGACGCAGCTTCCTGACTTCGGCACCATCACACTCCACTATATGCCGGGCAAGGATTGCCTCGAGCTCAAATCGCTCAAGATGTACATCCACGCCTATCGCGACCTCGGCATTTTTTACGAGAACGCCGTGAACCGCATCCTCCAAGATGTCGTCAAGGCTTGCAAGCCAGTCTGGGCCAAGGTCACCGGCACATTTGCCGCCCGAGGCGGGCTTTCGAGTAAGATCGAAGCCAAGTACCCCTGAGACTCGTCATTGGCCATTGTGCGTGAGAGTGAACCCTTCCTCTCCTGGGTGTGACGAATGGCTATCGACTGCTGACCCAATTTTCTTCATGGCCACCTACGCGATCGGCGATATTCAAGGATGTTTCAACTCTCTCCGCCACCTGCTCGACCGCGTCTCCTTCCAGCCTCACGTCGATAGGCTCTGGCTGGTTGGCGATCTCGTTAACCGGGGGCCCGAATCTCTCAACGTCCTTCGCTACATCGAGCAGCTCGGGCAGGCTGTACGGGTCGTGATCGGGAATCACGACCTGTTTCTGCTGGCCGTTGCAGAAGGTATCGTGCCATTACGACCGAAGGATACGATCCAGGATGTGCTGGCGGCTCCCGATCGGGACGAACTATTGGCGTGGCTCCGGCAACAGCCGCTGCATCACCGCGAGGGCGAGTACTTCATGATCCACGCCGGATTGCTTCCTCTATGGACCATCAAAGAGGCGATCGTCTACGCACAGGAAGTTGAGGCGGTCCTGGCAGGACCGGACTATCGGGTGTTTCTCCAGCAACTCTTTCACCGCCCCACGCCACAATGGTCCGACAACCTCCGTGGCTGGGAACGTCTGACCTGCATCACTCGCGTGCTCACACGACTGAGAACCTGCACGCCGACCGGAGCAATGTCTAATTTTTCTGGGCCGCCTGAGGACACTCCTACCGGGTTCGCTCCCTGGTTTCGCGTTCCGGATCGCCGCAGCACCAATGCAACTATCATTACCGGTCATTGGGCGGCACTCGGCCTTCGGTTGGAACCGAACCATCTCGCCATCGATAGCGGCTGCGTGTGGGGAAGACAGCTGACCGCTGTGAGACTCGAAGATCGTTCAGTATCCCAGGTCGAATGTGCGGACCGGCAAAGCTCAACGAACGTGTTTCGGCAGATCATCAGCGATCAGTGATACGACTCCGCATCCGAGGGAAACTTGCCCTGTTCGACTTCTTCCTTGTAGCGACGAATAGCTTGGAGCGCATCCGCTTTCAGATGAGCATAGGGCTTGACGAACTTGGGCACAAACTCGTCGAACAGGCCGAGCAGGTCGTAGAGCACCAGCACCTGCCCATCGCAGTGCGGCCCGGCGCCGATGCCGATAGTGGGGATCGCCACCTTTTCCGAAATCTTCTTGGCCAAGGCAGACGGAATCGCCTCCAATACAATCGCGCAGACTCCGGCAGCTTCGAGCGACTTGGCATCTGCAACCAGCCTAGCAGCGTGATCCTTTCCTTTGCCTTGAACCTTGTAACCCCCATATTGATTGACCGACTGCGGCGTCATCCCGAGATGACCGATCACGGGGATCCCCACGTTCGTCATGGCCTCAATGCGATCGACCATGGCGGCGCCGCCTTCAAGTTTAACCGCATGGGCGCCGGCCTGGAGAAACCGCCCCGCGTTGCGCAGTGCCTCTTCTTTGCCCGTCTGATAGGACATGAACGGCATATCGCCGACAACCAGGGACTTCTGCGCCGCACCAACCACCAGTTTTGTATGGTAGAGCATCTCGTCCATCGTCACGGACAGCGTATTGGGCTTTCCCTGCACGACGACACCAAGCGAATCCCCGACCAAAATCGTTTCGATGCCGGCCTGCTCCACGATACGCGCGAACAGCGCATCATAGGCGGTCACGACGATCACCTTCTTCTTCTCGCGTTTGTATCGTTGAAGGTCCGGAACCGTCATCATCCGAGTTGCGCCTTCGTGATAATTTCCCGAAGCCGATGAATCCCCTTGATGGCCATGATATGAACGCCGTCGCAATGGGGACGCACGGCCTTGATCGCGCGCACGGCAATCTCCACGCCGGCATCTTCCGACTTGTCGCCGGCGGCGCGCAGCTCATTGATCATCTCCTGCGGCACCGACATGCCGGGGATATTGGCATTCATGAATTCCGCCATCTTGGCATTTCGCAGCAGGAGGATGCCGGCCAACACCTTCACCTTGAACGGACGCACGGCTTTCATGAAGCTTGCAAAGACATCAGGCTGGTAGACCGCCTGCGTCTGAAAAAACTGCGCGCCCGCTTTCACCTTCACTTCGAATTTTGCCAACACCGGCCCTACCAAATCAGCTTCCGGCGTTGCGGCAGCGGCGATTGTAAAGTCCGTAGGACCGTCCAGCTTATGGCCCGCCATGTCCCGGCCATTGTTCAGCCCCTGCACCAACTGCATGACCTGCACGGAATCAAGATCGTAGACCGGCTTGGCTTCTTTATGGTCGCCGACCGTCGGATAATCGCCGGTCAGACAGAGGACATTGCGAATTCCAAGCATATGGGCGCCCATCAAATCGGACTGCATGGCGATGCGGTTCCGGTCGCGACAGGTCAACTGCATGACCGGATCGTGCCCCAACTCGTAGAGCAATCGGCAGACAGGCAAGGAACCAGCGCGCACCACCGCCGCCGTGTTGTCGGTCACGTTGACGCCATGGACGAGCCCGATCAATTCCTTGGCATTGTCCAAAATTCCCGCGATGTTCGTGCCTTTCGGCGGATTGTACTCAATCGTAACCGCAAACTGGCCCTGATCCAGTACGTCCTTCAGTCTCCTCGGCTCCCGGCTCATCGTCCGCTCCTCTCTCCCTCTTTTCATCCCCTGCTGCAGGAGGACCAGAGGCTCCTCACTGCGCGCATTGACCGAGCACATTCTGATCGTGCGCGGTCAGCGAGCACGGGAGCCTCCGGTCCTCCTACAACATCCCCGCCATTCTCTTCGCAGACTCCACCGTATTGTCCAGCAACATGGCGATCGTCATGGGGCCCACTCCGCCCGGCACCGGGCTGATCCATCCGGCTTTCTGACTGACTGGTTCGAAGTCGACATCGCCGCAGAGTTTGCCATCCGGCAATTTGTTTGTCCCGACATCGATGACGACGGCGCCCTCCCGCACCATATCGGCCGTTACAAACTTGGCCTTCCCGATGGCGACCAACAGCAACTCGGCTTCACGACAGACGGCCGGGAGATCTTTCGTTTTGGAATGGCAAATCGTGACGGTCGCATTGCGCTGCAGGAGCATGAGCGCCAACGGCTTGCCCACGATATTGCTGCGCCCCAGCACGACAGCGCGCTTGCCTTCGATCGCCACACCAGTCGATTCAATCATCTTCATCACGCCCTTCGGAGTACAGGCCTCGAACACAGGATGGCCTTCGACCAACCGGCCGAAGTTATAGGGATGAAACCCGTCGGCATCCTTGTTCGGCGACACGGCTTCAAGCACCACCCGGCTATCGATCTGCTTCGGCAATGGAAGCTGGACAAGGATGCCGTGAATCTTCGGATCGGCATTCTCCTTTTCAATCAAGGCCAGCAACTCAGCCTGCGTGGTCGAGGCCGGTAACTTGTGGTCATCCACATAGATACCGGCCAACTCACAGGCCTTTTGCTTGTTCTTTACATACACATGGGACGCGGGATCATCTCCGACTAGGATTGTCGCCAACCCCGGCTTGATCCCCGTCTTGGCCAAGACCGCGGCTGATTCAACGGCTAGCCGATCCCTGACCTGCTGCGCCAACGCTTTCCCATCAATCAATTTCGCCGCCACATTTTCCTCCACTTTTGACAAAGATTAAGGCTACGGTTGAAAGTGAGTGTAGTTCCCCTCCGTACATATTCACTCATATTCACTGAGCCTGAGCCTCCACCTTAGCCTATTTTCGAGCGGGCACCTTAGCAGGGCAATTTTACTCAAGTCAACGCTGTGGTCGGTAAGGAGACACAAGCTTTTCTGCCCACACCTATACCCCTCACGTCCCCGTTCCTTGACAGCGTCTCGATTCGTTGGCTACGATGGTGAACTATCATCCGAAGCCACCGAGATTAATGCCCCTTCCATTACCGTTGATGTGTCGCTCTCCACTGTGCGGCAGACTCTTGCTCTCTGCCCTCCTGCTTGGCCTTGCTTTACCCAGCAACGCCGCCCAAATCACAGGACTGGAATCGCCCAATAGCTTCGTCGGCGACCAGCTTGGGAGCGACTATTTCATTTCAAACATCAATGGAGAGCCAGAGGACAGAGATAACAACGGCTTCATCACAAAATTGGATGCCACAGGGAAGGTCACTAGCCTCAAGTTCATCCAGGGCGACAGCGCCAATGTCCTGCTGCATGCGCCGAAAGGGCTGGCCCTCGTGGGGCAAACCCTCTATGTCGCAGATCTCGATCAACTTAAAGGCTTCGATAAGACCACGGGCAAACTGCTCGTGGCGGTCTCGTTTCCTCCGTCATCTCCGCAAAAGGGCGTCTCCTTGAAAGATGTGACAGCCGGGCCGACCGGCCTGTTGTACGCGTCAGACCAAGCAGCCAACTCGATCTACCGTATCGATCCCGCAGCCGATCATCGCGTGGACCTCCTGATCCATGACGACCGGCTCGCCGGACCTGCGGCAATCGCCGTTCACCCCAAAACAGGCCACCTCATTGCCGTGAGCTGGGACAAGGGCAAAATTCTGGACATTTCACCGGAAGGACAATTCACGGAATTGGAGTCGAATGGGTTCTTCACTGGACGCTTCCAAAACTTAAGCGGAGTCGACTTCGACCGCTGGGGCAATATGTACCTGTCGGATCTCACAAAGGGGAAGATCTGGCGGATGACCAGAGATCATCGCTTCCAGGTGATTGCCGAGTACCTGCTCGCCCCCGCCGATATCAGCATCGATCGCGCGAACAACCTGATTCTGGTCCCCTATCACTATGCTCATGCCGCCGAGATGAACGGATTAGAAGCCCCCTCCGACGGCAAACCCAAGGTCGAGAAGCGCACACTGGCGGACTATGGGTTTATCCCGCCTCCGCCGAAGTCGGCGACGGAAGGATCGATGAAGAAATGAGTGCTTGTCCCTACTGCACACAGCGAAAAGGGAAACGTCCGTGTCCGGCGCTGGGTGGATTGATTTGCAGCCCCTGTTGTGGAGAACATCGGCTTGTCCGCATCTCCTGCCCCAACGACTGCCCGTATTTGGACAGCGGCAGCGATTATCAGCAGAAACGGCTCGGCGAGCAATTTATGCCCATCCGGAGGGATTTCTACCGGGATCTGAGCGAGCTCGGCGGTGAGAAGGCCATCGCCCTGTTCAACCTGATCGAAATCGTGACCTTCGGCTATTTCGAGGGACGGCACGATGGACAGGACGCCGAAGTCGTCGCGTCCATTCAAGCCCTTCGCCGCACCCTCAGCCCATTGCATGTGCCATCGGCGCCCATGCCGGTCTTTGCGGAACATCTGAAGAAAGAATACGAGACCTTCAGAAAGGAGAACCCACAGCAAATCGCCGACACGACCAGCGCCCCCGAAGTGCTCGACCGCGCGATCGCATTCGTCTCGGATTTTTCAGGGAAGGATTTTCAGTCGCGGCGGTTTCTCGGCGGGCTCATCGGTTACGTGAAGGTCTACCATCCACAGATCGCCGAACATCTTGTAAAAAAACAACAACCAGGGCACATCATATTACCGGGCCAATCCTTCATGCCGCCTCCGGACCCCGAACCACACACCCATGGTCCCGGCTGCGAGCATCACCATTAGCTTATCCGTTCAGCACGCCACATTGAGCGCTACTTGTCGCAACCGCTGCTCCACGTGATGCGCCAAGCGGAGATCCGCCTCGTTCGAGATGGAGACAATCTGGACGCCGAATTCTCGCTCAGTC
>JAOUEB010000074.1 GCA_029858925.1 Nitrospira sp. | reverse complement strand
TCCACGCAACCGAAAACACCTCGCCGAATATCTGGGCGAGGTCCTGTTTGATCTCGTCGAGAGAGATAGCCGCGCCGCGCTGGGCGCTCATGGAGGTGACAAGGCGGTCGATGCATCCGCAGGGACGGATCTGTTGAAACGGCGCCAGGTCCATATCGACGTTGAGCGCAAACCCGTGCAAGGTGATGCCTTGTTCAACGCGGATTCCGATCGATGCGATCTTCGCCGGTTGCGGCGTCATGGCCCAGATGCCTGGCTTCTTTTCGATTCGCTGGCCGGCGATGTCCCAGCGTTTGAGTACGCGGATGATTACCTCTTCAAACAGCCAGACAAGTCGTCTCGGGCCTGCTGCGTGCTGAGCCAGTTTGAGGATCGGGTACACGACGATTTGTCCGGGACCGTGGTAGGTGGCTGATCCTCCGCGATTCACGCGATGCAGCGCCGTTCCGTTGGCGCGCAGGAGGGCTTCGTCGCCGCCCCAATCGGAGACTTGTGTGCTGCGTCCCAGCGTAAAGACCGGTTGATGTTCCAGGATCACGACCGTATCCGGTCTCATATCCGACAGCCGCTCACGGTGGAGGCGAGACTGTAGCTCCCATGCAATGGAATAGGGAACAAGCCCGGGAAAGACGACAAGCGCTCCGGCCGTAACAGGTTGAGACGTGGAATCTGTTGTGTTTGCCCGGAGCTCCAAAGCGCAGGACACAGTCACCGACTCACCTTTCGGAGGGACAGATGTTGCAAACTCACGATGCAACGGAATAGGCGAAGTGCTGGCGAGGAGGAGTCTTTTACCACGGCGCCACGTGCATCCATAGGCGTGGCATTGTCGCATAACTGGTTGTCGGGGGGGAAGCGAGAACTCGCAGACTGCGGGATCTCATAGGCCGGGCCTTCGCCCGGCCTACGGGCATACGAACAGCCAGGGAGTTTACTTGATGGAGGCGAAAAGTTCTCGAATCGCCGGAGTCTTGAGTTTCTTGAGCGCCTTCGCCTCGATTTGGCGGATGCGCTCGCGTGTGACAGACAGATTTTGGCCGACTTCTTCCAAGGTGCGGCCTTCCTCATGACCGATTCCAAAGCGGAGGCGGATCACGGTTTGTTCCCTCGGTGTAAGGGTGCTGAGGATCCGGTCCAACTGCGTGGTCATCTCGGTCCGGTGCACGTGGGCATCGGGGGGAACTGCCAGCTGATCCGGAATCATCTCTCCAAACTGAGTATCCCCATCACCGAGCGGCGTTTCCAGCGCCACTGGCTCCTGGAATGCCTGCATGGTTTCATGGAGGCGCTCAGGTCTCATGCGGAGCACGTTCGCGATCTCTTCCAAGCGAGCCGTCCGTCCGAATTGCTGCCCAAGGCGGCGTGATACTCGAAGAATTCGATGGGAAGCTTCAGTCTGGTGGACCGGAATCCGGATGGTCCGTGATTGATCCGCGATCGCCCGCGTGATGCCTTGCCTGATCCACCATGTGGCATAGGTGCTGAACTTGAAGCCTTTCCGGTGTTGATACCGCTCGGCGGCCTTCATCAGGCCGATGTTGCCTTCTTGGACGAGGTCGAGCAAGGCCAGTCCCCGGCCGGTATAGCGTTTGGCGACATCGACCACTAAGCGCAGATTGCACCGCACGAGTTCGTCTTTACCTCGCTCCAAGACGACTCGTGCAGATCTGATTTCATCGAGCAGCTTCTGCAGCTGCTTCCCTGTCGCGGCGGCGGGCTTCATCGCGCGAGTCGGAGGTTTCAGCACCGCAAGGAGCGCCCGCTCCGCGTCATCCAGCGCCGTGGCCGAAAGTCCGCTCAGCCGCTTAACGAGTCGGAGCGTCTCGACAGACTCAGGCAAGGCCGGCGTGCGTGTCGCGCGGGCGAGTACTTGTACAGCCTGGCGCAGAGCCACTCGGATTCGCCGTGTGCCGTGGTCGATCTGTTTCGCGATCGCAATTTCTTCTTCGCGCGTGAGCAGCTCCCGCTCGCCGAACGAACGGAAGTACAGCGATTCCAATAGAAACGGGCTTGCGCCATGGCTCGTGCGCAAGGCCGGCGCAGGTTGTTCTTCTTGATCGGATCGCCGCGTGTCACCACGGCCGATCACCTCCAGCAGGCCGCTTGCCTGCTGGTCATCGGCATCCAGGTCGGTCTCGACTGTCTTGTTGCGTTCGGCTTCGTCCGCTGTCCGAAGTTCTTCATCGCGCATGGGATCACCTTTCGTCTCGTGGTTGCATCTCCGCATACCCTGTTAGAGCCCGGTGGAGCCAAGAGGATTCATCCGGATCGTCCCCTTTTTATAGCGCTCTAGAAGCAAGAGGAATGCTGGATTGAAGATGAGAAGGGGAAGGGTCGATCAACTTGAAATTACAGGACTATTAAAGAGATTTAATGAAGAAGATGAGATCGCGCTGTCTCAGTTGTGCGGCAACTATGTAGAATCGCCTACAGGTCGAAGGCCGGATTACCACACTGCTTGGGCGACAGTCCCTTGAGGAAAGGCGCCAGCGTATTGATCGGGATCGGGAAAATCGTGGTGGAGTGTTTCTCCGCCGCAATTTCTACCAGCGTTTGGAGGTAGCGCAGTTGGAGTGCGGCCGGATTCCGGCTGATCACATCGGCCGCATCGGCCAACCGTTGCGCCAGGGTTTGGTTGCAAACCATGGAATGAACCCCCTAGAATGCGCGCCATGTCACAGCTTTCCAACGGAGAACGGATCCATCTTGTCGATCAGAAGGGGCGCCACTATGCGCTGACGCTGAAAGCCGGGGAAACGTATCAATTCAGCGGCCAGACCATCGCGCACGATGCGCTTATCGGGCGTCCAGACGCGACCATGGTCACGTTGTCCCGTGGGAAAAAGATGTTGGCGCTTCGTCCGACACTTGGGGACTATGTCCTCAAGATGCCGCGTGGCGCGCAAGTGCTCTATCCAAAAGATCTCGCGCTCATCCCGATGTGGGCGGACGTTTATCCGGGGGCCCGGGTGTTCGAGGCTGGAACCGGTTCAGGAGCGCTGACCATGGCGCTGCTACGCGCAGTCGGGCCAAGAGGCTTGGTAGTGACCTATGAGATGCGGGAAGATTTTGCCCGCACCGCTCTGCAGAACATCGACCGGTACATGGGGCCTGTCCCCAACCTGGTGTCATTGCGCAAGAACGCCTATGAGGGCATTGAGTTGCTTGATGATGGCGTGCCGTTCGATCGCGTCGTGCTTGATCTCCCGGAACCGTGGCAGGTGATTCCTCATGCGGCCAAAGCCCTTCGGTCTGGTGGGATTTATGAGAGTTTCGTCCCAACAGTCCCGCAGGTCATGCAAACAGTCGAGGCGCTCGAGCGGACGACGGTGTTTGCCATGGTGGAAACATTTGAGACGCTGTTGCGAACCTGGTCGGTCCAAGGGCGAAGTGTGCGGCCCGATCACCGAATGGTGGCCCATTCCGGGTTTATCACGGTGGCCAGAAAGGTTGAGGCTGGATTGCTGGATTTTGTAAGCAGGCGCGAGGCTGAGAGTGAAGGAACGCGCGAGGAGGCGTCCGCCAATATGGGAGAGGAATCCAGTCGATGAACCGGCTGGCAGGAAAAGTTGCTGTGGTGACCGGGGGCAACGCAGGGATCGGCGAGGCGATTGTCAGAACGTTTGCGCGGGAAGGGGCAGCGGTGGTGCTCACCGGCCGTCGCCAGGACGAGCTGGATCGTGTGGTGCATGAGATTACTCGGCAGGACGGCAAGGTAATCGCAGTGGCCGGTTCGGTCACAGACGACCGCCATGCGCGGGCGGCGGTGAGTGAAGCGATCCAGCGATTCGGCGCACTGGATATCCTGATCAACAATGCGGGAGTCGGCGAATTCGGACGCCGGCTCCATGAGCTCGACGATGAGACCTGGGCTCGTGTACTGGATGTCAATCTGACCGGCGTCTTTCGTATGACGCGCGCGGCGGTCCCTGAAATGCTGAAACGGGGACGAGGTTCGATCGTCAACATTTCCTCAGTTGCGAGTCTGGTCGGCCTCCCCTGTCTGCCCGCATACGCCGCATCCAAAGGCGCGCTGGACGCGCTGACTCGCGCGATTGCCATCGATTATGCCAAAGACGGCGTCCGGTGCAATGTCGTCAATCCCGGCCTGATCGCCACCCCGATGGCGGCGCCGCTCATGGCCAATCCTGAACAGCTCAATCCAATCCTTGACCACTATCCGATTCGCCGGCCGGGGAAACCGGAAGAGGTCGCTGACATGGTGTTATATCTTGCCTCTGACGAGGCGGCGTGGGTAACGGGGGGAACGTTCACGATCGATGGAGGGATGACCGTGTGGTGAGGGCGTGCGCCGTCACATCGATGCGGTCGTTGTCATGATGGAAATCAATGTTCAGACTCAATTTTGCGGCATCATCGGCAATCCCGTCGAACATTCGCTGTCGCCGGCGATCCATAATGCGTCGTTTCGAAAACTCGGCCTTAATTATGTCTACCTTGCGTGGAAGGTCGAGTCGATCGGCGATGCGATCAGGGGGCTCCGCGCGCTTGGGAACTTTCGCGGCGCCAGCGTCACCATTCCACATAAGGTATCGGCCGTACCGTTTCTTGACGAGGTAGAACAGACCGCGCGGCAGATCGGCGCCGTCAATACCATCGTGTCGGAACAGCGGCGGCTGATTGGATTCAATACGGACGCCACCGGCGCGTTGCGCGCGTTGCGAGAGGGTGGGGCCACACTCACCGGACAGCGCATCGTCATGCTGGGTTCCGGCGGCGCAGCGCGGGCCATTGCCTTTGCCTTGGCAGCGGAGTCGAAGGCAGAGACGCTGACGTTGCTCGGAGTCGATGATAAAGAACGGGTGGCGCTGGCAAGGGACCTCCGAGCGAATACGTCTATAGCCGTTGAAGAGTATTCTCTCGATGAGCGTGCGCTCGGCCGGACCGTTCCCGACGCGCAGGTCCTGATTCACTGTACTCCTGTCGGCATGTCTCCCCGCGCCGACGCCACCTGTGTGCCGGCCTCGCTGCTTCACACCGGTCTCACCGTCATGGATGTCGTCTATAATCCACGTGAGACACAGTTGCTCAAAGAGGCCAGGCGCTCCGGCTGCAAGACGATTTCCGGCATCGAGATGTTTCTCAATCAGGCGGTCGCTCAGTTCGAACTCTGGACCAACCGGTCCGCTCCAGTCGATGTGATGCGAGCGGTGCTGGAGTCTCATTTCCAATGAATGTCGTGCTCATCGGGTATCGCGGAACCGGGAAGAGCACGGTCGGGAAAATCGTGGCCGCGCGCCTCGGCCGCCCCATGGTATCAACCGATGCGGAGATCGTGAAGCGGGCTGGACAGAGCATTCCTGAAATCGTGGCACAGCATGGGTGGGACTATTTTCGTGAGCTTGAGTCTCAGGTGTGCCGGGATCTGGCAGACGGAGATGGATTGGTCATCGATACGGGGGGCGGGGCAATCCTTCGATCAGATACTGTCGACAAACTGAAGCAAACCGGTACCCTCTTCTGGTTGACGGCCTCGGTTGACACGATCACGAAACGCATCGGGCGAGATACGCAACGCCCTTCGCTGACGGGGACCAAGTCTTTTGTCGACGAGGTTCAGGATGTTTTGCGAGAGCGAACGCCGAAGTATGAGGCTGCAGCCGATCATGTCATTGCGACCGATGGGCGATCGATCGTGCAAATTGCAGACGAAATTCTTGCCCGGCTGTAGCTGGCGTGTGCCGCGTTTCGTTTGTCGAATCGTCTCCTTGACAAGCCTTCTCATAACATGATTCATGTATCCCCTGTGCGCCCGTAGCTCAGTTGGATAGAGCGCCGGGCTTCGAACCCGTAGGTCGCAGGTTCAATTCCTGCCGGGCGCACCAGTTTTCAACGACTTACGCCGTGCTTCCGGCTGCCACCCCGGCCAATTGTGCTAGGTTTGTGCTAGCCTGCGCCCGCAGCCGATCCAGCACCTCCGCCCCGCCGCGCAAACTCTCCGGGTAATGGTGCCCATAGTGCTGCACCATCTTCATGCATTTCCACCGGCCCAAACGTTGAACCCTGTAGAGATCCACCCCGGCCTGCACCAAGCGGCTGGCAAACGTATGCCGGAGATCATGGAAGCGAAAGCCGTCGATCTGTGCCTTCCGGCGCGCTGCATAGAAGGCCCGCAACAGAATGCGCGCGTTCCGTGGATGGTCCGCCCCGTTGACGAAGACACAGGCGGCCTGGCTCGTCCTGACCGCCGCCCGGGCCTGGAGCACCTGCATCGCCGTGTCATTCACCGGCAAGGGTGATCCAACAGCAGGAATTAGGCGGTCACCCGCCACTTGCGATACGAGTCTTACCGATGAGCCTATCAACGCAGACCGCACGGCACTCGGCGTTCTCGCCACTGGAGGAGTAATTTCGCCACCATCGTTCCCGGTGGTGGGGCGATTCTCGACAGGGCCTGGCCGTCATGGGCTCGTTGATTTCGAGGTGAGCATGATTACCTGAGAAGTGAGAGAGGTGGAACGCTTCGAGAGGTTAGCAGCCTGGTTCGAGTTTGACCCGCTCTTGTGCAGCCAGCGTGCAAAGGGCACCGCTCCTGCTTCAGTGGTGGGGTGATGGTTCAGGGGACGCGCTATCGATACTCGGTGCCAGTAGGCACGGCCGTAAGATGCGAGCCAGTACGAAGAGTGAGGCGCGGGGCAATCAGCGAGGGCGACTGAAGGATTGCTGGACATCACCCGGTTCGGATGGCAGCTTCGGTATCCCACACAAGAGCGGGCCGTTTTGTTCCTTTGGTCTAGTG
>JAOUEB010000073.1 GCA_029858925.1 Nitrospira sp. | reverse complement strand
CGACCTGAAGACGCGGAATGCGCTGTAAGGCGACTGTCCGCCTGAGCTCGCCTCCATCAGCCAGCCCGCGACGGCCGGCCTCTACAAGGGCCCCATCGTCATTTCCTCGCCTGGTCCGAAGGGGCCGTGAAATCGACGATGGAAAAGTTGATCCTGCCGGAGCTTGGCCACACGGTGAAAGAACTCACGAAGTAACCATAGCTGGCAAGTGGTTAGTAGTAAGGGGTAAGGAGATCCCCAGAACCGCTGTTCACACCTAACTCCTTACCCCTCTCCGTACTTAGTCCTGCGAGATTTTCGGTTCGGAGTACGTCACATCTGTCGAAATCTTCGACTGCGCATAGCGCTTGTAATGCAACAGCAAATCGCGTACTGAAATTACGCCGACAATCGCGCCGCCTTTGGTGACGCCGAGGTGCCGCACACCCAAGTCCCCCATCATATCCTGGGCATCGTCAACCGTACTATTCTCCTCGATCGTACAAACAGGACTGGTCATGATCTTCTCAACCGTCAACTTGCCCAATGGCTTGCCGCTTGCCACGGCGCGCCGCACGATGTCCGTATCCGTAACGACGCCGACCAACTGTTTCCCCTTCTTCACGAATAACGACCCCACCCGCGCCGTGCGCATCGTTTTGGCAGCGCTGGCAATCGAGGTCTTCGGCCCCACACTTTTGGGTTTCTTGTTCATGATCTTCGACACGGTGGACATACGTTCCTCCCTTCGTCCTTGCTGAGTGTTGATTGGATGGACCCCGACCTCGTTCACCTGGTCCTGATGCAGGGTATCACAAAGTCACCTTCGACCATTCGAGACTGTTCAAAACGGCCTTCCATCAAGGCCGCAGCTGGGTCAACACCGAAGGCGTATGCCCTTCTCCCCCACCTTCCATAACCATAGGGGCGCGTAGACGCACCGTCCTTCACTGCGCGCATCGAGCGACCTCCGCCTCATCGTGGGGCCTCGGCGAGCAAGAAGGATGGTGGCCTGCGCGCCCTCCCCCTCACGCGGTCAGTACGATCTTGCCGAAAAACTTTCGGCTCAACATCAGTTCCTGCGCGGCGCGCGCCTCACGAAGCGGATAGGTGCGGTCGATCACGGCCATCAACCGCTTCTGGCCAACGAGCTCCGCTGCCTTCACCAGTTCTGCGCGGGTGCCCATGTAGGAGCCTTTGATCGTGAACTGGCGGGAATAGACATAGCGGAGATCCAGCTTGACCTCCGCTCCGGTCGTGGCGCCGCAGGTAATCAAGCGGCCACCCTTGGCCAGGGACGCTAGGCACGTCTCCCAGACTTCCGGCCCGATGTGCTCAATGACCACATCGACTCCCCGCCCTTCAGTCAGCAGCTTCACGCGCTCCGACACCTTTTCCTTGCTATGATTGATAACCGCGTCGGCGCCGAGCACCACGGCCTTGGGAATTTTCTCGTCGGAACCGACCGTTGTCATGACCCTCGCCCCGGCCAGCTTCGCCAATTGGACGGCCATACTCCCCACCCCGCTTCCCGCCCCCATAATCAGCACGGTCTCCCCATGTTGCAGGCCGGCCAGCGCAAACAGCATGTGCGAGGCTGTCACGGAGACAAGCGGAAAGGCCGCAGCCTGCTCAAACGTCAGGTTCTCCGGCATCGGCAGGACATTGCGAAACGGCACCTTCACATACTCGGCATAGCCGCCATGAGTCTTCGCCCCGATGATTCCGAATGTGCTGCAGAAATTATCCCGGCCGGCCAGACAGTTCTCACACTTCCAGCAACTGAGTCCCGGCGAGACGAACACCCGCGCTCCAACAGTCACTCCCTCGACCTGCGTTCCAACCTGCTCGACAACCCCTGCGACATCCGACCCTGACACATGAGGCAACGGGATCGGATACGCCGGATTCCCCTGCCTGATCCAAATGTCGAGATGGTTCAACGCGCAGGCCTTCACCCGGACACGCACATCCTCCGGGCCGATCACCGGCGTTGGCAGGTCTTCATACGTCAACTTCTCCGGACCGCCATGTTCTTTGAATAGCACCGCTTTCATTTCATACCACCCCTTACCCCTAACGCCTCACCCCTCACGGTTTAAAACTTCAATGTCCCCTCCAGCACCCGCACACACTGCCCCCCGACCTTGACCGATTGGATGATGTCGTCATCGGAATTTACCCGGATGTACACGCGCGAAGGCCGATCGATTTCATAACCCTGCTCGGCGATAATTTCTGTTGCCGGAGCCACATCAACGACGCCGTTCTGGACCAGGTAGGCGCCCAAGGCGCCGCTCGCGCTGCCAGTCGCTGGATCTTCAAGAATCCCGATCGACGGGGCAAACATCCTGGTATGCACGGTAGAGGAGGGCTCCACGGTGACCGTGGTAAAGACCATGATGCCGTTCGCGCCAAACCGGCGGCACACATCCGCAATAGCTGAGGCATCGGGGCGAATTGATCGCACCGCCGTTAAAGTCCGGACCGGCACGATCAGGACCGGCAATCCGGTGGAGACCACTTCGATCGGCCATTTGGTATCGGCGATCACGTGCTTCGACAAGCCCAGCGCGCCGGCGACTTTGTAAAGATCCGCCGTCTCTTCGACCGGCCCAAGAAATTCAGGCTTGGGCTGTGTCATCACCACCTGCTCCACCTGCCCATGGTCCGCATACAGTTCGACAGGAAACAGCCCGATATTGCACTCCTGCATCAGCCGTGTCACCGGTTCTTTCACGGAGATGATCCCCAGCTCGGCCAGAATAAAGAATGTGCCCAGGACCGGATGACCGGCGAAGGGAATTTCTTGCGTGGGAGTAAAGATACGCAGCCGCGCCACGGCGGCCGGATCGGTCGGCGGGAAGACAAAGACCGTCTCGGATAGATTCATCTCACGCGCGATCTGCTGCAACAAATCGTCGCTCAGCCCTCGCGCATCGGGAATGACGGCGACGGGATTTCCTCCGAACGGCTGGGAGGTAAACACATCGGCCTGGTAGAACTTCACTAATCGCGGCTCAGGCATAATGAGACCAAAAACGTAACGCGTCGTTCGTGAAGCGTGAAGCGCAGGACCGAAAGAGTGTATTCATATCTTTGGCTGCGAGATACGAGCTACGCTTCACGAGATACGCCCCCGGGCCTCACAACGATACTCCTTCTGCTGACAAATGGAAACTGCCGAACGAACGGAACATCACTGGCATGATTTGACAGGTACCGCGCGGCTTTGTCACACTCGCGCATGACCGATGACGCCGTTCCTCAAGAAATCACCCGTGCGCTTGAGATTCTGGGACTGACACTCCCCGTCACATCCGACGCGCTCGATCGGGCCAAACGGGTCCAGCTCTACAACTGGAACCCGGCCCGCTACGCCAACCTCACAAACAACCCGACGCAATATACGACGGCCTACAAGAAGGCCGAAGAAATGACCAAGCTCGTTGAAGCCTCACACGCACTGCTCTCGGCCGTTCTCGTCCCGGACGACGAAACCACGTAAAACGTAAAAAGTGAACGGTGGGGGCCAGGCTGACTCAGAAATCCTTCTGTGTTTAGCCCTTACCTCTCACGTTTCACTTTTCACCTTTCACGAGATTTCGTGACTCGTGACCCTGCTCATCCCTTCATCTCCCTCTGGACGCGCCACCGGCCAGGTGATCACGCCCGACACCCCGTCCGGTGATCCGACCGGCTGCGCCTGCTGGGCATAGATCTGGGGCAATTTGTTCGTCCCGAACTTCGAGATGTAGAGAAAGACATGTTCGCGCGAGTTCACGCGCACGGCCCAAGGATGGAAATCGCGCTTGTAGAATTCCTCGCACAGCTGCATCGCGTCGAGACACGACAGGGTGCTTGGGTCATTCAAGGTGTAGTAATAGTCCAACGGCAGGTCGTATTCCTCCTGCTTGTGGATCGTGATGCCGAATTGCTCCGGCTTGCGCACCATCGGCGTGTGGCGGTAGGCCACAAAGTAGAACAGTTCCAGTGAGTGAATCACCGGCTGGTTCTCGAGCACGAACTGCCGCGTTTCCATCGCTTCCTCGAGCGTTTCGCCGGGGAAACCGTAGAAGGCCATCACATGGTTCCAGATCCCGGCCTTCGCCGCCATCTGGAGATTGCGTTCGATCACGCTCTTACTGGCGTGCTTGTCCATCAGGTTCAACACGCGTTCGTTCGCCGATTCCATGCCGTAATAGAGAGTGCAACAGCCTGCCTTAGCCGCAAGGTCCCAGGTGGCCTGATCTTGAAGCGTCTCCTCGAACCGAATCAGCGTCGTCCACTTGATTCCGACGTCCTGATCGATCAGCAGCTGTGAGACTTTCTTGAACAGCGCCGGCGGATAGGATTCATCGGAAAAGAGGAAGTGTCGGCAGTGATACTTATCCCGTAATGCCTTGATCTGTTCGACCACCAGCTGGACCGGCATCCCTCGGTACTGATCGAAGTACCCCTGGCCATGGTCGCAGAATGTGCAGCGGCCCCAATAGCAGCCCCGCGTCGCCAAATAGGGGATGATCAGCTCCGGGACGAAATAGCGATCCAGCGGCATCCCCTCAAAATCCGGCAAGGGCAGCGCGGTCGTCTTCTCGGTATAGACTTCGGTGTTTCGGTGGAGGCCTGAGTCATCCCGATAGATCAAGTTGGGCACGGAGGTAAGAGGCCGCTCCCCGTTCCAGGCTTCGATGAGCCACAGCAGGGCATGCTCCCCCTCGTAGAGAATCGCCGCATCGAACACGTCCCTGAAGAACCGTTCGTGGTTCGAGAGATCTTCTTGAAGGCGCGTGATGACGTTTCCACCGACCACGACCTTGATATGGGGAAATGTCTGCTTGATCATCTTGCAAAATGTGAGGCCGGCCAACAGCTGCATCTGCGTCCCGATGGAGATCCCGACCACGTCCGGTTTCTCTTTCGCCACCTCCGGCATGACCAGCTGATTGCAGAGATCCCGATAGACGTTCACCTGCTCATCATCCAAACAGGCAAACACTTCGTTCGAGACACCGGGGCGATAGCCGAGATTACTTTCCATCGGATAGAAGACGAGTGAGGCGGGATAGTAGGCGGCGGAGATATAGGCCATGGTCTCACGGAAGGTATTGAGCGCTCCTTCCAGCGTCTCCGCCTCATAGAACCGCTCGCCACGCACGATCAGCTTGGCATCTTCCGCGCGATCCGCCAGATCGAAGACATCGATGTCGTACGCCTGCTCCACGACCGCCTTCTGATCCGCGTCCCGCTCCGTCAGCAGTCCTGCCTTCTCTTTGTCCCGCAGGGTCTTCAGCTGCATCCCTAAGCGGGCCTTCACCCAGATCAGGAACTCCATGCTGAAGAAGTGGTCCCACATCCCGATGTTGATATCGCGCTGAATGACCATGTGACCGGCTTCGCGCAACACGGCGGTTAAGGACGGCAAGGCCAGATACGGCGCCGTCGGCACCCACTCAGGCGGAAAGAGAAGCATGACCTTTGATTGCTTCCTTGTGCCCTTGGCCAGCGGAGCAAGACCGTCTATTTGAAGCAGTTCAGTCATTGGATCATCAACTTTACAGAATCTGTTGATCTGTCGATCTGATGATTTCCGGACACTCAACAGATCAACAAATCATCGGATCAACAGATAGGCCCCAGCTCACATTTTCCCTGCCAGCGTCGGCGCCGCGCCCTGAATCTTCGCCGCCTGGTACTGCAGATCCGGCAATGTTTGAAGCCCGAACCGCGCAATGTAGAGAAAGATATATTCGCGAATAAAAAGCCGCAGGTCCCAGCCGGGGTTGTGGTTCCGTTCAAACTGCTCGAACACCCGCTCGGCCTCTTCGATGCTCATCCCATTCTTCACCGTGTAGTAGTAGTCGAGCGCCAGATCCCACTCGGGGTTCTTGTACGCGGTGACGCCAAATCGTTCAGGATGTTTCGCCACGGGGTTATGCCGGCCCAGATCGAACGTGCCGAACCCCAGCGAATGCACATAGTCCTTGTTCGACTCGAGAAATTGCACCGAGGACCAGGCTTCCTCCCTCGTCTCACCGGGAAAGCCGAAAAATCCCATGCAGTGGTTCCAGATGCCGGCATTCGCCGTGAGCTGCAGGTGCTTCGTCATGATCTCCGTTGTCGTGGCCTTGTCCATCAGCTGAAGCACCCGCTCGTTTCCCGACTCGTAGCCGAAGTGGAGATAGCGGCAACCCGCGTCACGCGCGTCTCGCCAGACCTGCTCGTCGAGCAAGCTCTTTTCAAATCGCATATGCGTCGTCCAGACGATGTCCATCTTCTGGTCGATCAAGCCGCGCGCCAGTTTGCGGAACAGGGCCGGCGGGTATGACTCGTCCGTGAAGTGGAAATGCCTGGCGCCGTACTTATCGCGCAGATACGTGATCTCGGCCAGCGCATCCTGAATCTTCTTCGACCGATAGCCCGCCGTATAGCCTTCGCCATGGTCGCAGAACTCGCAGCGGCCCCAGTAGCAGCCCCGCGTCGCCAGATAGGGCAGAATCTTAGTCGGAACAAAATATTTCTCCAGCGGCAGCCCGTCGAAATCCGGCGGCGGCAGCGTCGCCAGATCTTCCGCATAGCTCGTGGCCGAGGTGTGTACGCCTGTCGCGTCCTTATAGATGGTGTTCGGCGCCTCGGCCAGGCTCCGTTTGGCCCCCACCGCCGAGACGAGTTGGACAAAGGCCGTCTCCCCTTCATAGACCACGGCGCTGTCGAAGTATTGGAACAGTGGCGACTGGGGCAGCACATCGCGCAGGCGGGTTACCGTATTGCCGCCGATCGTC
>JAOUEB010000072.1 GCA_029858925.1 Nitrospira sp. | reverse complement strand
GAAATCGTGCGGGAGCGTCGCGGCGTGCGATTCATTAACGACTCGAAGGGGACCAACGTGGACGCCGCGCTCAAGGCGCTCGAGAGCATTGATCGGCCGATCTGGCTCATCGCCGGAGGGCGGGACAAGGGCGGAGATTTTTCCAGGCTAGCCCCAGCCATTCGCCGTCGGGTGAAGCGGCTGATATTGATCGGCGAGGCCGCGTCGCTGATTGCGAATGCAGTGCAAGGGTATGAAACGATCGATCGAGCCGGGACGCTGCGCGACGCGGTGGAACGCGCCGCGGCCGGCGCCACGGCCGGCGAGGTGGTGTTGATGTCACCGGCCTGCGCGAGCTTCGACATGTTTGCCGATTACCAGGACCGAGGCCGCCAGTTCAAGGCCTTGGTGCAGTCCTTACCGGCGTAAGGCCGGTCAGCCAGAGGAGATTTGACGCTGAACGATGTCACAGAGATCCGCAGGGACGCTGACGCTGCCCTGGACCACAGCAAGCCCGCGTGCGACGAAGCGGGTCGCGATGGATCATTTTTTGTTGATCATCACGATCGTGCTGTCGCTCGTCGGGCTAGTGATGGTTTTCAGCGCGAGCGCGGTCGTGGCAGGCAATCGATTTCACGACCCGGGATATTTTCTCAAGCGGCAGCTCGCTTGGCTGGTGTTCGGTTTCTTGCTTCTGCATCTGGCCTCCCACATCGACTATGCCTGGTGGAAGCGGTTGTCGTTTCCTCTTCTGGGTCTGACAATGGTCCTCTTGGTGATGGTGTTGATGCCGTCATTCGGGCCTCCGGTAAATGGCGCTCGGCGGTGGTTGCGGCTGGAACCGATTTCGATTCAACCGGCGGAAATAGCCAAACTGGTTGCCGTGATGTATCTCGCGGCGTATCTGGCGAGGAAGGAGGACCGGCTCACCAGCTTTTTCAGCGGCTTGGCTCCGGCGCTGCTCGTGATCGGGGTGCTCGGTGGGTTGGTACTGTTGGAGCCAGATTTGGGGACCGTCGTGGTGATGGGGTTGGTGGCAATCGGTCTCTTGTTTTTGGGCGGCGCTCGTCTCTCCCATCTCTTATCGCTGGGCCTGTGTGCGGTGCCGGTTGTGTTGGCGCTCGTCCTCAGTTCGACGTATCGGCGCCAGCGGCTGATGACGTTTCTGGCTCCTTGGAAGGATGCGTCGGATACGGGATTTCAGATTACGCAATCGTTCCTGGCGTTCGGCAGCGGTGGTCTGTTTGGGGTGGGGTTGGGCGAAGGCAAACAAAAACTCTTTTTCCTGCCGGAGGCTCACACCGACTTCGTGTTGGCGCTGGTGGGAGAAGAGCTCGGATTAGTCGGGGCGGGGGGCATTATCCTGCTCTTCGCCTTGTTTGCCATCCGTGGCTTTCAGGTCGCCGCACGGGCGAGGATGCCGTTCGGCCGGTATCTTGGCATGGGGATCACACTGCTCATCGGCATTCAGGCGCTGATCAATGCTTGTGTGGTGACGGGATTGGCGCCGACCAAAGGATTGACCTTGCCCTTTGTGAGTTATGGCGGCTCCTCTTTAGTGACCTGCATGTTTGGGGTGGGAATCTTGTTGAACATCTCGCGGGATCGGCAGGCGGGCCGGGAAGACGCGGGGCGTCGGAGCGGAGGGTCTGGTCGCCGATGACAGTTGTCATTGCTGCAGGGGGAACCGGAGGACATCTCTATCCAGCCGTGGCGCTGGCCCGTGAATTTCTGAAACGCGATCCCTCCACGAAGATTCTGTTCGTAGGGACCAGGCGCGGGATTGAGTCCAAGGTGCTCGCGCATGAAGGGTTCGAGTTAAAGTTCATCACGGCCAAGCCTGTCATGGGGAAGGGGCTGTTTGCTGTGATACAGGGCCTGCTTTCCGTGCCGGTGGGACTCTGGCAGTCGTTGGGTATTCTCCGGCAACGCCGGGCGGATGTGGTGATCGGCGTGGGAGGCTATACGAGTCCGGCGATGTTAGCAGCGGCGGCTCTACGGGGAACGGCGCGAGTGATTGTGGAGCCGAACGCGTATCCGGGCATGGCGAATAAGGCAGTAGCTCCGTTCGCTCAACGAATTTTTCTGGCGTTTGAATCGGCGGCGGCCTCGTTCGACCGACAGAAAGTGCGGGTCGTCGGCACGCCGGTCAGGCAGGAGTTTTTGGTGCGTGCCGGGCAGGGGGAGGGGCCGCCGGTCGGTGCAAGCCAACATCTTCTGGTATTCGGCGGGAGCCAAGGGGCCAAGGCGATCAATAGCGCGATGCTGGATGGAGCGGCCTCGCTCGTGGAGCGTCTTCCCGGCTTGACCATCACACATCAGACCGGCGAAGCCGATTATCAGCGGGTGCGGGACACGTATGGAAGATCGGGCGTGCAGGCGGAGGTCGTTCCCTTTCTTTATGACATGCCGAAAGTCCTGCGAAAGGCTGATCTCGTTGTGGCGCGCGCGGGGGCGATGACGATTGCAGAGCTGACGGCTTGCGGGAAGCCGGCCATCCTGATTCCGCTGCCGACGGCGATTTATGACCACCAGATGAAAAATGCGCGGGCGATGGAAGCAGCGGGCGGGGCTATGGTCTTGCCGCAAGCGGACCTGAGCGGCTCGACGCTGAGTGAATTGGTCAGCGCCATCTTGCTGAATCGGCAGCGGCTTCAGGCCATGAGTGCCAAGAGCCATGAGATGAGGCGAATCGACGCCGGTGAGGTGATCGTCCGCGAATGTTACGCACTCATGGGGGTGACACATGACAGAGACAGGTCTGTTGGAGCGGCAGGAGTCTAATGCGGCAGGTATACGGGGGTATAGGCTGCGTGGATCGACCGGATCACAAGGGGTGAGGCGCATGGCGATGTTTCGTAAGACCCAGCAAATTCATCTCGTCGGGATCGGAGGCGCAGGCATGAGCGGCATCGCCGAAGTTCTCCTGACGATGGGATACAAAGTAACCGGTTCGGATTTACAGGCGTCTGAAACCACCAGGCGGCTGGAAGAGCTCGGGGGGAAAATCTTCATCGGTCATCAGGAGTCGAATGTGGGTGAGGCCCAGGTCGTAGTCATCTCCTCAGCTGTAGCGGCAGGAAACCCCGAAGTCGTGTCGGCGAAGGCCCGGCAGATCCCGGTGATTCCTCGTGCCGAAATGCTCGCGGAACTCATGCGCCTGAAATTCGGCGTCGCGATTGCGGGGGCGCATGGGAAAACTACGACCACCTCGATGGTGGCGAACGTGCTGGCGCAGGGGGGGCTCGACCCCACGATGGTGATCGGCGGAAAGGTCAACGCGCTGGGCAGCCATGCGCGGCTGGGGCGTGGCGAGTTGCTCGTGGCGGAAGCGGACGAGAGCGACGGATCGTTCCTCCGTCTCTCGCCGACTATCGTGGCGATCACCAATCTCGATCGCGAGCATCTCGATCACTATGGTTCGATGGAACGGATCAACGAATGTTTCCTTGAGTTCATCAATAAGATTCCATTCTATGGAGTGGCGGTGCTGTGCGCCGACGACGACCGCCTCCGCGCGCTCTTTCCCAAGATCGTCAAGCGCTACTATACCTACGGGCTGCACGAACGAGACGGTATTGTGCCGGACATCAAGGCGACGGACATCAGCCTCAAACAATGGGGCGGGGAGTTTCGCGCGCACTTTCGGGGGAAAAGTCTCGGCCCGTTTCGGCTGGCCGTGCCGGGCGTCCACAATGTGGCCAATGCGCTGGTAGCGATTGCGATCGGCGTCGAATTGGAAATCCCCGTCGATCTTATTCGCAAAGGCCTTGCGGCCTTCACCGGCGTCGAGCGGCGGTTCCACCTGCGCGGCGAATCCGGCGGCATCATGGTCGTCGATGACTACGGCCATCACCCTACGGAGGTCCAAGCGACGTTGGCCGCGGCAAAGCAGGGCTGGGATCGGCGGCTCGTCGTGCTGTTTCAGCCTCACCGGTACACCCGCACGAGGGATTGCGTCGAAGATTTTGCGCATGCCTTTGATCGGGCCGATCAGTTGTTCATCACGGAAGTGTACGCGGCTGGAGAGCAGCCGATACCTGGTGTGTCCGGTGAGAGGCTTGCCGAGACAATCAAGGCTGCCGGCCATCCGTCCGTCACCTTCATCGAACGGAAGGAAACGATGCCGGATCAGATCCTGCCGCATCTGAAGCCGGGAGATCTGGTGTTGACGCTCGGCGCAGGCGATATCTGGAAAGCCGGTACCGGCATCTTGGCACGGCTTGAGCCGATAGCCTAGTCCATGGTCCGTCGAAGGAAGACGAATGTCGCAGCAAGTCGCGGGACAGACCGGCAGGATCGATTGCGATCGGCGGTGGCCGGGCTCAGAGGGGCGGTCCGTTTCAACGCGCCGCTCAAGGAGTACACGTCATTTCACATCGGCGGTCCCGCCGATGTGCTGGTGGAGCCGGCCGATACGGAGGATATCATTCAATTGGTCCGGCAGGCGCATGCACAGAAACTTCCGATCTTTGCGCTGGGCGGCACGAATCTCCTGGTTCGAGACAAGGGCATCAGAGGCGTGGTGGTCAGTTTGGCAAAATTGCGCGCGATTAAAGAAGAGGCGGGATCGGTACTCTATGCCGAAGGGGGCGTGGGGATGCCGACACTCATTGGCTACGCCATCCGCCGATCGCTGGCGGGATTGGAATGGGCGGCTGGAATTCCCGGCACTGTGGCGGGGTGTGTGGTCATGAATGCCGGCACCAGGCTTGGGGAAATGAAGGATGCGGTGAAGGCGGTCCGCATCGTGACGCCGACAGGCGCCGTGGTCGATTGCGCCGCCCACGACATAGTGTTCAGCTATCGGCGGGCACAACTTCCGGAGGGGATTGTTGCAGGGGCGTGGCTTCAATTGAAGCCGGGTGTGCGGTCTGACATCGAGAAGGTTGTGAAGGACTATTTGCGCTACCGCCGCGATACGCAGCCGCTGGCACTGCCGAGCGCCGGCTGTGTCTTCAAGAATCCGCCGAACGATTCGGCGGGCCGGGTAGTGGAAGCAGCAGGACTCAAAGGCGCGCACGTCGGCGATGCAGAGGTTTCCGACAAACATGCCAACTTCATCGTGAACCAAGGCCATGCCAGCGCCAAGGATGTGTTAGCGCTCATCAAGAAGGTTCGTGCGCAGGTCGCTCGGAAGACGGGCATAAAATTGGAGTTGGAGTTGAAACTGGTGGGCCAAGCCTAGGTGAGTGTAAGGAATGGGTGAGAACAAGATGGGACAAGTAGCGAGGTTGACGGACAAACGGATCGGCGTATTGATGGGGGGGCGATCCTCTGAGCGAGAGGTCTCGCTTCGCACTGGACAGGCCGTGCATCAGTCGTTGATTCGTCGTGGGTATAATGCCATGGCGATCGATGTGAGTGACCAGCTGCCGCGCGACCTACAGAACCAGAAGGTTGCCATTGCCTTTCTCGCGTTGCATGGACCAGGCGGCGAGGACGGGACTATCCAGGGCTTTCTGGAGACGATCGGCATGCCATATACCGGGTCAGGGGTTCAGGCGAGCGCGGTCGGCATGCACAAGGTTGTGACTAAGACATTGCTGGCAGCGGCTGGCATTCCGGTTCCTCCAGGAACGGTCGTTCAGCGGGGCGATGCGACGTCGTTGGCCAGGCTCCTGAAGGAGGCGAAACTGACATTGCCGGTGGTCGTCAAGCCGGCCTCACAGGGCTCTACGATTGGTGTCACGATCGTGCGCCGGGCGGCGCAGTGGAAAGACGCGCTGGTCCTTGCGCATCGCTATGATCCCGATGCCATGGTTGAGGCTTTTATCCCCGGGCATGAGGTCACGATTGCCGTTCTGGGAATCGCATCCGGGGCGCCGAAAGTCCTGCCGGCCGTCGAGATTGTTGCGCCGGACGGCTTTTACGATTTCACGGCGAAGTACCAAAAAGGGAAGACGCAGTATCTCTGCCCGGCGCCGTTGCCGGCCAAGATCCTTAAGCAGATCGGAGAGCTGGGGCGCCGGACGTTCCAGGTTTTGGGATGTAAAGGCGCCGCGCGTGTCGACTTTCGGATCACGCCCAAGGGGCGGCCGTATGTTCTGGAAATCAACACGGTACCAGGCATGACGGAAACGAGTTTGTTGCCGATGGCTGCGGCGCAAGCGGGGATCGAGTATGACCAGTTAGTCGAGTGGATTCTGCAGTCGGCGCTTGATCGCGCCGAACGGTCTGCGCAAGCGGCAGAAAGGAAGTTGGCATGAAGGGTCTGTTTCGGAAACGCAAGCCAGCTGCGTCATCCGGGCCAAGACGGAATCAGAGGCGGGGCTCGCGTATGGGGGAAGGGATGGGCCGGCCGGCGGGCGCCAAGCGGGCCAGGACCATCGCCATGTGGAGCGCTTTCATGCGGTGGAGCGGTGTGATCGCCGGCGCGGCTCTGATCGGGTGGGCCATCGTCATGGGCGTGCA
This sequence comes from Nitrospira sp., assembly GCA_029858925.1. Taxonomy (GTDB): domain Bacteria; phylum Nitrospirota; class Nitrospiria; order Nitrospirales; family Nitrospiraceae; genus Nitrospira_D. The sequence continues at coordinate 408 of JAOUEB010000072.1, read as the reverse complement.
ACATTCCGGGCCGTGGCTCATGCAGTTGCTCGAAATCAAACAGGTGACTGTGGACGGCGTACGCCATCTCGACAGGCAGGAAGTGATCGAACTCGTCAACCTGAAGCCAGGCACTCCGCTCCACCATATTGTGACATCGGCGATCGAGAAACAGGTGGAGTCTCATCCCTGGATCAAAGCAGCGACGGTGGAACGTGCGCCGTTTCACGAATTGCGCATCTCCGTGATCGAGCGAACCCCCGCTGCCGTCATTCGAACTGGTTCTGAAAATGTACTCAGCGATGCAGAAGGTTATGTGTTGGGCCGTCTTCCCCAGACGGATGATGTGTCGTTGCCGATGGTGACGGGTGTCAATTTGAAGAAGCTTCTGCGAGGTGATGGAGAGGTGCGGCAGGCCGTCATGTCCGG
>JAOUEB010000071.1 GCA_029858925.1 Nitrospira sp. | reverse complement strand
GGAGATGGGCCAGGGCGCCTTCTGCATCCCCGCCTAAGACCCAGGGCAATTCTTCCAGCATCATTCCCTTCATGTGCAACGCCGCGGCATGGTTGGGTTTCAGCGCCAACGCGCGATCAACATGCTGCTTCAAATCTCGCACCGTCAACGCAGATGCCATCAGGCCGGCCAATTGCGCAGAACTCCCAAGATTTGCCGCATAGAGATAGTGCGCATCCGCATTCTGTTCCTGAAGGTCGATGGCTTCTTTCGCCGCTTTTGCGCCTTCGTCATAGGCCGATTTGCGTATAGATTGTTCCAGGTCTAGATCATCGCCAAGATCCAGATAGGCGTCCGCCAGGCGCACAAGCAAGGCAGGGTCGGAGGCATGCTCAACCTTTTGGTCAAGCAGCTGCTTGAGCCTCTCTTGAAGAGAGAGTTGAGCTGGTACTGGATCAGTCGCGCCAGCGCTGAGCGCCTGTCCCAGGCTCAGGAGAACCACCGTCACAATGGCTTGAGCCGTCACGCGAAACATGAGATCTCAAAAGAACGCCATGCTGGCGTAGGTCACGGTGGAATTGTATTGGTCGGTAATGCCGCGGTCGTAGCGGAGGACCTGCCCTTTTTCGGCTTGGATCAGCTGCAATAATGAGTAGATAGGTGAAAAACCGGAGATGCGGCGCTGGTCGTTCTCTTTCTGAATATAGGCGGCGAATTCCTCGGGCTTGAGTTCTTCCACCGGCTTGAGCATTTCCAAGTCGTGTTGCATTGCACGGTGAAATGAAAAGTCGGTCGGTGGGGCTTTGTCGCCATACCGCATTCCGAGATGGGCCAGTTCAGCTCCGGCGACCACACAGTACTTCCGTCCCGCTTTGCTCAGCACCGTTCGCAGACCAGTTAAAAACTGATCCACCGATTGGCGTACCGTTGCATCGCGCAGGCTCGCCGCCGAGAAGGAGGTCAGGATCGGTACGATCGTGAACGGCTTCTTAGCCTCGACGATCTGCTGGAGGAACGGCAATTGGAATTCAATCGCATGCTCGGCTTGATGGCAGACATCCTCTTCAAACGCTGTCGGAAGACACTCTTTCAGTTGTGAGACAATCGGCTGATCTGTGCGCACGAGGCCCAGTGGCGTCTCAAAATCCTTGTCCGTCACGGCAAACAGATTGTCCAGCCCGGCGTACGCCGTGCCGATCACGACATAGACATCGGGCTGAATGGCTTCTTGCAGCTCTTTGTACGCCCAGGCATAGACCGGCCCGGCCTGTTTCAGATCGTAGGTCGGCGCAACCAACCCCTTGATCGGCTTCCCTTGGTTTTCAGATGGCTTAAAGTCTGGACCTTCCCCGGATGTGAAGAACCCATCGATCTGCTTTTTCAACTTCGCTCCGTCTGCTTCATAGCTGCGCCCGGCAAAGGCGGCCTTCCGAAGCGAGGCTTGCCGATACTCATCACGGAGACGTAGCCGTGCGCTGTCAGTCCGCGCTCCTTCCAGAAAGAGTTTCTGATCGAGGTCCTCGACCAGCTGTTCCACCTTGCTCGGCACCAGAAATTCGCCGAACCGTTTTAAATAGATCGCACCGATTTCAAGAAGCGAATGTTCCCCGTCGAAATGCTGGACGATGAAAAAGTAATTCAACGGGAGGACGAGTTTCTCCTTACTCAACCCGCTCGGGTCCCAGAGGACCATGAACTGGTCCTCCCCCTGTTTAATGGGTGAGAATTGAAGGTTCCGCAGAATCGGATAGAGTTTCGGATCTTTGACTTCGCTGGTCGTCATAATGAAGAGATGAAAGAGGTCTGTCTGGTCTATTCGGTCTGTTCGATCTATCTAGTCTATCTCGTCGGTTCGGTCTGCCTGGTAAGAATAGGATCGATGTCGTTGATGCAGTCTATCCAGACTATGGTCCATTTCGTCAAGAGGCTGATCCGAACAGACCTGACGCACCAGATAGACCAGATGGACCAGATAGACCTATTACTTTTCCTGCTCACCAGGACTCGACCGCCGGCTCAGGACAAGGAGCACCCCGACAGTCAGAATCGCCAGCCAGAGAGTCGGATTCCCATACGACGCATCGGAGAACTCAATCAGGTCGGTCAGACGGCCGATCAAAAGCGACATACGCGCCATCACGGTATAACCAAAGGCGGCGCCGAAGGCGATCATCAAAAACATGACCCCGGTTCTTGCGACGATCTTGCCAGGCCCGCTGTGCTCAATCGAAAAGAAGAAGTAGAACAGCACCGAAATGACGCCGATCAGAATGATAATGACATTGATGCTGCTCGCCGGGTTGAGGAGATTCATCGAGAAGGTCACGCCATCCCCCCCGGCCAACGATAGCACCGGTCTGACCGTATCCTCAACCTGCTTCAGGATAAACGATGAAATCGTCCGCGGAATCGCGAGTCCAGACCCAACCCCCACAATAAAGGCGAAGGCGTAGCGGGAGAGCCAGGCGGCTTTCGGCACGTAGCGCGTAAGCATGAGCAGGCCGATAGCCACGGGAATCAACAGGGCAAATTCGCCCTGTTCAAAGATCGGCTTGACGATCAAATGCACAATGACCGTGTCGTAGGCCTTCACGATAGTGTAGCCGACCGACACCCCCACATAGAGATGTTCCGCCAGCTTGAACAAGGGATTATCTTTGTACAGAAACGAGAAGATAAACAGGGTCAACCCTGTCGCAACCCACGCTCCGAGTACCGTTGCGTCCATCAACTGCCTAGCTCCTCAAGAACCCACCTGACTTTGCCGTCCTGTCGCCCGTCGCATACTAAAGTAAAACAGATTGCATATCATCACCAGAACGATGATCGCCACATGCGTCGCCGACTGCGCATCCATGCCCGCCACGGCTTTGCCCTTCTGACCGATCAAGCTTTCGTATTCCGCCGCGCCCCGCAGGCCGCCGATGAGACCGTTGATCTGCCCGCTTCTCAACAAGGGATACAACCCCGGCGCCATGACCCCCGTGCAGCCGCCCCCCATCTCAAACTTGTACTTGTCCTTGCCGAACACATACCAGGCCTCCACTCCGGGATTGCCCGCGCCCAGGCTGACCATGTAGTCTACGTCTCTTAAACTCTGCACACCGTCCAGAACGGGAAGCCCATTCGTCGGCTTGCCGCCATAATCGCTGGGAAAGGTTTTGTAGAGATTTTGTCCCAGGTTGATGATGACGGCCGTATTGCCTGGACTCCAGCCAAGAAACACGTAGTCCTTGCCGTTTTCTTTCCCCATCTCCTTGGCCACCTGCGTCACAATTTGATCGGCCAAGCCGGTGCCGGACACCCAAAGGGTCATGGTCACCACGCGCAGATTCTTCCGGAAGGCGTGCCGAAGCAGCGCAATCGCCTGCGGGTGCAACTCCGGTTTGGAAGCCGGGTCAAAATCAAACGAGATGAAAAAGACGGACCGCTCCGGTAACGACTCAATATGCTCGTAGACTCCCCGCACTTCAGACGAAATCTTGATCGGCAAACCGACCGGATAGAGCAGGGGCAAGAGCGTACAGAGACCGATCACCAGAAAGATGATCCGCCGATCGATCTTGAGCATTCTTTCAGAAAAAGTCATAACCACAACACCTGGTTAGGGATCAGGGGTAAGGCGAAGTGTTCTGTGCGCGTCCCATTCTCTTCTTGCCACTTACTACTCACCACTTCCCACTTACGCTATTCCTTACCGCCTCCAAGATACGATCGTTCGACGCCGAAGATGATCTTGAACGACAAGGCCACTGCGCCGAGGCTCACACCGATCAAAATGGCCCGGCGCACCGAGGCATTCAGCACGTTCAGAATCCATTGCGAGACATCGCCGCTCAGCGGAATCAGATATTCACCCAGCGGGACGCGGCCCATCATGACGATCACCGCCGCAATCAGCAGGACGGCGGCTTCACGACTTCTGGCTCGGAACGATCGATAGGCGGCGGAGGCGATGAAGAACGCCAGGATCGCGAACATGGTGCCCTGCAGCGGCACCATCATGTAGGAATAGACCCAGCCAAACGCGGTCATGGCCCCCTCGACGCTTTCCTTCCCGTTGGCCCAGAGTCCGACCGCAATCGTCCCCAGCATGCCTGCATAGAGCACGAGGCTATAGCCCCACCCCTCTTCCTTCCTTCTGATCTTGGCCGCATGCTGATGGAACAAACTCGTCACCCCCAAGACCAGCGCAAAGCCGCCGACGATCTGGAGCCATTTGGTCGCGGAGGTCAGCAGTTGCTCCGAGGACGGGTGCGGCACGTAATACTGCCCGGCGAAGAGCAACCCGGTGACCATCGTAATCAGAAGAGGAAGTTGCCGGCGGAGAAAGATCATTTCACATCCTTGAAGAGGTCCAGAAACAAAGACGGCCATTGCGCGCCCGTGACGGCGCCGATCGTCGCCAAGGCCGTGCCGAGCACGATGGCGCTTAAGATGACGGCTTTTCCGATGTCCTGCCCGCGCAGGGTGCCGATCTGAACCGGCTCTTTAGACAGATAGGCGCTGGCGGCGTAGAGCTCTTCGCCGATCAACGTGTAGTCGCACGTCGTCACAAAAAACGGAAGCTGGTGATCCGAATCCGTTCCGGCGATCTGAATGGCGCCGGTGCTCGCGCCGGTTTCAGTCAGCAGGAGCGACTCGGCGAAGTAGGAGCCCATGAAGAAATTTGCTGCAGGCTTCTTGCGAAGCATGATGCCGTCGACCGCCGCCGTATAACTAAATTGATCGGAGGTGATGAAAAAGTTCGAGTCTTCCTTGAAGAGATCGGGCTTACCGGCTTCTAAATAGGCCTGCTTTGTGATTTCTTGACAGACTGCCATCGTAATCGGATCTCGATGGGGCACCAACAGCTCCGTCTCATAGGCGGCAGTGCGTTTTGCGACTCGGCCCAGGATTACCGCCGCTGCGATCGTCGAGGGGTCGCTCATATCGTGCGCCCCGGTCAAATAGAGAATCGGCTTGCCCAACTCGGTCGAGCGCCCGATGGCCTCATCGACCGCGTCGAGACCCGGGATCCGGCGCAGGAAGATCTCGTTCCGCTTGGCATGGCTGATGGCGTAGAAGACGATTCCACCGAATGACAGGGCCAGGATCAGGTTGTTGAGCTGGTTCCAATTGAACCAATTGGGAGCAGAAGCAGCCTGCAACAACTGGCTGATGGCTCGATCGTCCCCCTTCCGCAACGCCACCGCTACCGTATAGCTCGTGCCGTCCTTCAGCTCCGCGTCTTTCCCGCTTCTGATCGCATACTGATGCCAGGTCGGCTCCGCATTCCTGGTCCACCAGGTGGCTTTGACGTCCTTCACAAATCGTGTATCAGCTGGAAACTCGGCAATTACTTTCAGTAAGGCAGGATCGGTAACGCCACTGTCTCCGAACAAGATCTGATAGCGTGCATCGGGTCCATCCGAATTGCTCGGCGTCCAGATGACGGTCAAACTCGCGCCGCCATCATTCGGTGTATCGTTCACGCGCACCTCGGCCGGAGCAGACACCATCGATTGCGCCGCTGCAGGAACGTACAGTCCGAGATGCACGAGCGCCGACAGCAGGACACACATACACAGTCCCTCTCTGCCGCCTCGTTTCACGTTTAACGTTTCACGTTTCACGTCTTCTCCAGTCCCTTCACACCTTCTCCCCTCACCCCTCACGTCTTCTACGTTCCCTCAATCACTTCAATATTCGTCCGTGGAATCACCGCAACCTGTCCGTCCGGAAACCGCACCTCCAGCACCCGCACCTCACTCTCCGTAGGAATTTTCTTGAGATCCGGCGGCAAGGCCGACACTTCGCCGATCTTGCCGAACAAGGGATCGCGGATAATGCGGACCGGATCGCCGAGCCGGATTCCCGCTCGCTGCGGCTGATGAATCATTCCCGCCTGCGCTCCCAACTGAGGAATGATGATCTCAGGGCGAATGACCCCGGCCCTGATCTGCGTAGCGCCTGAGATCGACGCCTTGGCGCCGGCATGGGCGGTGAGCAGTGCAAACGTCTTCTGGGCCATCGGGATCGTGCCGAACCCCTCGGTGAGGATCAGCGTAAACCCTACCTGTTCAGCTCCCGTGATCGCGACGCCCAAATCGTAGCCTAAGAGCGCCCGCAGATCTTTGTCATGGATGCCGCCGACCACAAGACCCGCTACCCCGACTTCTTTCGCCTTCGCCATCGTGTCAGCCGGCAAAAACGATCCGCCGACCACGATTTTCCCTTTCATCTCCGGCTTCACGTGAGCCGGTGTCAGCGCCTCATCGGGAGAAGCAACGGCCAGGACGATCTCACCGTAGGTTTCTCCGCCGATGCCGAAGATCCCTTGGACCATGCTGCACAGGCACTCGATTGTCACACCCTGATGCGGGTGGACCTCCACCACTGTGCCATCCACATAGCCGAGAAGTTCGAGCACTCGCGGCGGTTCTCTCAGAAGAACTTGCCCCGTCACCGTCGAGATCGATTCGACCGTGCCGGTCACAGGCGAGCGAATTTCTGTCTTGAACCACTTGATCAGCGGCTTGTTCTCCGCAAGAACTTCGTCCTTCTGAATGGAATCGCCGCCCTTTTTGATCAAATAGTCGTTGATCTCATCTGGAGCTACACCCAACTGATTCGCGAGATTCAGCGGATAGACCTTGCCAGGAAGCTCGGCACGGGCGACCGGCTGATTTGATTGGACTAGGTCGCCGGCCTTGACCAACACCGTCCCAGACAGCGGCAACATCCGCCGCCTACGAATGACGGTCGAGTCGGTGACAGTGAGACCTGGTGTGTAGCTATGAGCCATCGTTAGGACTGCGTAATGAGGACTGAGGGCTGAGTGAAATACAGGCTTCTTTTCATGCTCAGCCCTGAGTCC
>JAOUEB010000070.1 GCA_029858925.1 Nitrospira sp. | reverse complement strand
ACCTCGGCGCGCCCCAACGTACGCTCTTTGAGCGTCGGCTCAAGCAAGCCTTCCATCGCCGCCTTGATATCGGCAATGGCATCGTAAATGACCGTATAGAGCCGGATATCGACGCCCTGCTGTTCCGCCAACGAGGCGGCTTTTGGTTCCGGCCTGACATTGAAACCGATAATGATGGCACGAGAAGCGGCCGCCAGCAGCACGTCGGACTCCATGACCCCACCCACGCCGTTATGAATAACGCGCAGCTTGACGGCGTCCGTCGACAGCTTCTCCACTGAGCCGGCCAAGGCCTCGGATGATCCCTGGACGTCGGTTTTGATGACGACGGCCAGTTCTTTCACCGATCCTTCCTGAATCTTTGCGAAGAGGTCGTTCAGCGATACCTTAGCGGGACCGACCAACTCGGCGGCTCTCCGCTTCTGAGTCCGCTCCTCGGCAATCTCTCGGGCAACCCGCTCATCCGACACGACTTGAAAGACATCGCCAGCCGACGGAACTCCCGGGAGCCCGATGACTTCGACAGGGATGGAGGGCCCGGCTTGCTGCGTCTTCCCGCCCTGATCGTTGATCAGTGCCCTGACGCGCCCGCTGAATGATCCAACCACGTAGATATCGCCCACCTTGAGCGTGCCGTTCTGCACCAACACGGTCGCGACCGGGCCCCGACCCCGGTCGATCTTGGCTTCAATGACCGTGCCCTTAGCCTGCCGGTGTGGATCTGCCTTCAGTTCAAGGACCTCGGACTGGAGCAGAATCATTTCCAACAGGGTATCAAGCCCGGTCTTCTTCTTGGCGGACACTTCCACCATGATGGTGTCGCCGCCCCAGGCTTCCGGAACCAGTCCGTGCTCGGAGAGGGCGTTTTTCACTCGATCGGGATTTGCTTCCGGCTTGTCGATCTTGTTCATCGCGACGAGTAGAGGAACCCCCGCCGCCTTGGCATGGTGAATGGCCTCGATCGTCTGCGGCATGACACCGTCGTCTGCAGCCACTACCAAAATGACGATATCGGTGACTTTTGCGCCGCGCGCGCGCATGGAGGTGAAGGCTTCATGGCCCGGCGTATCAAGGAAGGTCACCTGCTTGCCGCGCACCGGCACCGTATAGGCGCCAATGTGCTGCGTGATGCCGCCGGCTTCCCCTTCGGCCACTTTCGTCTGCCGAATCGCATCCAGTAGCGAGGTTTTCCCATGATCGACATGGCCCATGATGGTGACGACGGGAGGACGAGGCTCAAGCCGTTCTTCGCCGCCGGTTTCAACCACATCTTGCAGCAAGTCGTCACCGGCCCTTTCCACGGCTACGTCGAGCTTCACACCGGTCTCTTCGGCGATCATCAATGCGGCATCCAGATTCATCGACTGATTGAACGTGAGCATCTGGCCCATTTCCATCAGCTTCCGAACGATGTCGGCCGGTCGCTGGCCGATCAGTTCGGCAAATTCCTTCACGGTCGTCCCAGGGGTCAGCTTGACGCTCTTCTTGCGCGGCTTGGTGATCTCGCTCGGGGCGCTGTGATGCAGGTGTTTCGAACGGTCGTCGCGCCGATGAACAGGGATGGCGCGGAGGTCTTGCCAACGGGCGGCATCCTCGCGAAGCTTTACGTCCAGCTGTTCGTCTTTGGGCCGTCCCGCCTTCCGCGCTTTCTTGAGCTTTTCTCGTTGCCCCTCGGCCTCGATGGCCTCGATGGCCATGCTCTTCTTCTTGGCCGCCACCGCCTCGACCGTCGCCGCTGCACTCGGCGGTACAGCCGCGGACGGCTTGACTGGAGCGGCTTCCTCCACCGGCACAACAGCGGGGGGAGTCGACGTCAATGGAACGGCTCCACTCGCCGCCGCTTCTGCAGGCTGGAGGTGCTCGGTCTCTCCCGCGATCGAGGGCTCCACAGGAACAGCCGACGGAGGCGCGGCGATCGAAGAGGGGAGGGTGGATTCGACGTCGCTGGTCGATGCGGGAGAGAGGGGTTCGCTCGGCTCATCCTCTTTCTTCCGCTTGATCAGAATGCGCCGCTTATCCGGCTTGGCCGGCTGCTCAATAACGTGACCCTTCACAGCCCCTGCCTTGACATGATCGGTATCATGAGCGGTTTTCATCCCCTGTGGCGCTTGTCCCTCGCCGGTTTTTCCTCCGCCTTTGGCGCTCGGAGCAAATTTGTCCAATACTTTTTGAGCGATGCCATCGTCCAACGCGCTGCTATGGGACGCGGCAGACACGCCCATCTTCTTGAGTTCGGACAGGAGAGCTTTGTTTTCCAACCCTAGTTTCTTGGCAAGTTCGTAGACACGCATGCTCATTGGACCGTCCCCGCCTCCAAGTCGCTTGCCGCTTTGCTTTCCTCATCCCTGGCAGCCTGCCGAGCTTCTTCCTGTAACCGCTGCGCTTCGGCTTCATCCGCGATGGCCGCCTTGATTTCCTTGTCGCGCTCGACCTTTTCCTTTTCGTATTCGGTCGCGCTGATGATGTCGATTTTCCATCCAGTCAGGCGCGCCGCCAGCCTGACGTTCTGCCCGTTCTTGCCGATGGCCAACGACAACTGGGAGTCGGCGGCCACAACGAGCGCCGACTTCTTCTCTTCGTCGATGCCGACCTTCTCGATTGTCGCCGGATTCAGAGCTTCCGCAATGAACACCCGCGGGTCTTGCGTCCACGTGATGATGTCGATTTTCTCGCCCCGCAATTCACGGACGACCGCTTGCACGCGCGATCCCTTAATGCCCACGCATGCGCCGACCGGATCTACCGCTTTTTCCCGCGAGGTGACCGCGATCTTCGTGCGGTCGCCCGGCTCACGGACGACGGACTTGATCTCAATGATCTTTTCCATGATCTCCGGCACTTCGAGCTCGAACAGCTTCGCCACGAATTGCGGATGGCTGCGGGTGAGAATGACTTGCACATCCTTCGGCGTGCGGCGAACTTCCAGCAGCATCGCCTTGACTCGATCGCCGCGGCGATAGGTTTCTCGTGGAATCTGTTCCTGAATGGGGAGAATCGCTTCCGTCTTTCCGAGATCGACCAGATAGTTCCGGCGTTCCATGCCGAGGATGATGCCGTTCACCAAATCACCCTGGCGCGTCGAATATTCCTTTTGAACCGCCTCCCATTCCGCCTCACGGACCTTTTGGAAGATCACCTGCTTGGCTGTCTGCGCCGCAATCCGACCCAGCTCGTTCATTTCGATCAGCGATCCGATTTCATCGCCGACCTCCGCTTCACTGTCGTATTGGCGGGCCTCCTGCAGCGAAATCTCCGCTTTTGGATTACTGACCTGATCGACGATGATCTTCTTGGAGACAACGGAAATTTCGCCGGTTTTGGGATCGATTTCGACTTGGATATTTTCAGCTTGGCCAAAGCGTTTCTTGGCGGCCGTCTGCAAGGCGGACTCGATGGCCCCGATCACCCGTGCCTTGTCGATTCCTTTTTGACGTCCGATTTCGTCGATCACCGAGATAAGTTCGCGGTTCATGCGTTACGCTCCTGCATCCTATTGTCTGCACACACCGAGCTTCATACTCCGCCTAAATTTTCACGAACAACCTGGCATCGGCGATCTGTTCTCGTTCCACTCTCACCATCTGCGGTTCAGCCCTCCCCATCGACAAAGTCAGTGACACCGCCTGTTCATCCGCCTCAGCCAACCGCCCGATCACACGCCACTGGCCGTTCAGCGGCTGCCGCAGCTTGAGACTCACCTCTTTGCCGATCGCTCGCTGATAGTCTTGAAGGCACTTGAAGGGCCGATCGAGACCCGGCGAAGACACTTCCAGAGTGTAGGCGTGGGGGAAAGGATCGGCCATATCCAACGCCGGTCCCAGCGCCTTATGCGCCCGTTCGCAGTCCGTGACCGTAACGCCGCCCGGCTTATCAATCAGAACTCGGACCACGGAGCGAGGCCCTTGCCCTACACACACCACCTCGACCAACTCTAATTTGAGCGCCCAGAGAATCGGCGAAATGACTTCCTGCATCCGGTCGACGACCGATTGCGCGCCGCTTTTCTGTGTACTCACCCCTCTTCCCCTGACCAGACCTACACCAGATCAAACAAAAAAGTGGGCCTGAGCCCACTTCCAGAACCAGCACATTACCACGCACCCCATGGCAAAGCAAGGGGCGTTACCCCGTCAGGATCGACCAACGGGCGGCAAGCGTTTTGGTGATCGGTCCGGGCCGGCCGCACCCGATGGTTCGTCCATCGATCTGTACAACACCCAAAATTTCAAGGGTCGTTCCGGTCAAGAACACTTCGTCCGCCGCATAGAGGGAGTCGACCGATAGGAACCGTTCTTCGACCGGGAGGTCTTCCTTCTCGGCCAATCCCAACACAATCGTTCTCGTGACTCCGGAAAGAATTTGAGGGCCCTCGGGCGCTGTGACAATCGTCCCGGACTGCACCGCCATCACATTGCTGAGCGAACCTTCTGTAACCAGCCCGTCTTTGACGAGGATGGCCTCGAAGACGCCGGCCTTTTTCGCCTCTTCGCGGGCCAGTACATTGCCGAGCAAATTCAGGCTCTTGATATCACACCGGCCCCACCGAAGATCCTCGCAGGTGCGCGCGCTGACTCCGTCTTGGCGTATCTGAAGTTTCAGCGGATGGATTTCCCGAATCGTCATCACGACGGTCGGCCGGATCTCCGGCGGAAACGCATGGTCGCGAGGAGCCGCCCCTCTCGTAATTTGGATATAAACCTTCGCTTCTTGATACCCGGCCTGGCCGAGTCCCTGGTCAATCCACTGCTTCCACTGCGCCTTTGAATAGGGCTGTGGGAGACTCAGCTCTTTTGCGCTTCGATTGAGGCGGTCGAGATGCGCCGCAAGTTCGAACGGTGCGCCCCGGTAGGTTCTGACCACTTCGTAGACGCCGTCCCCGAATTGAAATCCTCGGTCGTCGATGGAGACCGTCGCGTCTTTCCATGGGAGAAAACGGCCGTTGACGAACGCGATATCCGGCATAGTGGTCAGCCCCCTGATGAATGTGTCGCTTCGATCTGAAATACGCGCCGATCCTCGGCGGTAAATTTCCATCCCATGCGCTTTTCGAACACCAGGCGGTGCGCGCCAGGCGTCACGGCTTTGAATTCGAAGATACGCTGCCCATTCTCCACCGCGTTGTTGCCCGCGATGCGAACAAATTCGTCGCTGAGCAACGCCAGCCCTTTGGAGTCATAGGATGGGACCCATTGCTCCCCCCTGGTTCGATCCTCCCATAAGTGGATAACGAACGGCCGCTCGACCGTTGCCGCCATCGAGCGACAGTCGCTGAAATTGTGAGCAGGATTGGAATCAGGTCTGGAGATTGTCACGTGTCCGGCGTTCTAATTCGGCATAAGGAGGCGATGGCAGCCTCGTTCGCCTCTATATCAGAGGTCAGATCTTTTCAGGTCTTTCGTCGAGGCCCCACCATGATATCAGCTCCCTCGACCCGCACCTCGTAGCTTCCGACGCAGTACCCTCCGCCATCCGTCCCCTGTCCATTGCGGATATCGAACGCAAGGTCATGCCACGGACAGGCCACTACAAAACCTTTGAGCCGCCCCTCGATCAGCGGCCCCCCTTCATGGGGACAGCTATTGTGGATGGCATAGAATGTTCCGCCGACATTGAACAGGGCGATTGCCCGCTCATGGACCATCACGATCTTTGATTGCCCGGGAGGCAGCTCATCGAGCTGTGCGACTTTGTGAAACCCGTCCATCTTCTTCTCTCCGCTCCTCTCCCTGGATCCTAGGAACTTGCCGGCTACATGCGCAGCGAGTATTTCAGTTCGTCGTTCTTTGCGACAGAAGTTTTTTTCAGAAACCCCGACTCAGTCTGAATTACATACCGGGCCGCTTCGGGCGGCGGTCCATAGAACGGGCAGGGATCCTTCGCGCAAGGCTCCGCGTGCTCCAGCATATGCACGACATGATGGCTTTCATCCACCCAGAGGATGTCGATGGGAAATCGATACTCTTTGGTCCGCACGCGATGAAGGCCGTTCTCTTCAAAAATATAAAGCATCCCGCTGTTCGGAGGCAACTCCTCGCGGAAGGCCAGACCGAACAGCTGCTTTTCCGGCGTATCCGCCACTTCAGTTTCCAGCTCAACGCCGCTCGGAAATCGAACGACGATGATACTCGAATCCTTGCGCTCGACGATGAACATGGAGACGCTCATCAGCAGAATGGCTAACAGGATCATCATGATGATCCGATTCTTCTTCTGCCCCGGCTCGCCTGAGCGGTTCTTCCCCGACGACATAGTGAAAGTTCAACTCCTTATTTTGCTGGGCCCAAAGGCCCATCGCCGCCGACGACCTAGGCCTTCTGACCGGATTTCATTCTGTTGACTTGGAAAAGAGCCACAGAATAAAATGCCGACCTGATTGCGCGAGCCCACTCACTATGGTCGGGGCAACGCAACCTTGTCAATATCGTCAGTCTGTCTTTTTGGAGCGAGAAGGAGGCGCGGGTCATGGCACTGTTGATTACGGACGAATGTATTTCTTGTGGGGCGTGCCTGCCGGAATGTCCCAATGAAGCGATATTTGAAACCAGAAGCGACGCCGAAACCAAAGGCAATCACGTCGGCGACGGGCAAGGGGTCGGCGACAACATTTATGTCATCGCGCACGATCGCTGCACCGAGTGTGTCGGCCATTTCGATGAGCCGCAATGCGCGGCGGTCTGCCCGGTCGATAACTGCTGTATTTCCGATCCGCTCTATCCCGAAGGGACCGATGTCCTCCTAGAGAGAGCGAAGGCACTGAACCCGGACAAGGCCATTGATCCGGCCAAGATCTGGAGCGGTGTAAGAAACTAATAGTTGCGACATAGAAACCGTTTATAGAAGGCCTTGGTTCCAATTGGAACCAAGGCCTTTGTCTTTTCAAGAATTGGAGACGCACGAAAAGACACACCGGACAGCGGCCGATGATCGCCACCGGTAGCCCAAACTGAAACGGCCTCAGGAAACAAGTTTCCTGAGGCCGTC
>JAOUEB010000069.1 GCA_029858925.1 Nitrospira sp. | reverse complement strand
ATTTGCTCTACGGCCCTCCCCGTTTGGCAAATAAGAAACCCTGCCCCTTTACCATTCTAGGATTGGGCAAATTCGGCGGTCGAGAACTGGGATACGCCTCGGATATTGAAGTGATGTTCGTCTATGGCGACGCGGGCCGCACCGGCGGCAAACAGGCTATCGACAACAGCGAATATTTTGAACGCCTGGGGCAGGAACTGCTGCGATGGATCGAGTCTCGGCAGGAAGGGATCTTCCATCTCGACGTGCGCCTCCGCCCCCATGGAGGCAAAGGCTCACTGACGAATCCGTTCGATGAAATCACCAAGTATTATAGTGAACCCGGTCTTGCCGCCCCGTTCGAACGTCAGTCCTTGATCAAACTCCGCCATGTGGCAGGCGATGCGGCCCTCGGCAAACGGGTCGAAGCCCATCGCGACACCTATGTCTACAGCGACGCCCCGTGGGACCTCGCTGTTGCTCTGGACCTACGCCGGCAACAGCTGAAGCAACTGGTGGAGCACGACACGGTCAACCTCAAATACAGTCCAGGCGGGATCGTGGATATCGAATACGCAGTCCAGTACCTCCAAATCATGCACGGCCATAGACTTCCCGTCTTACGCACTCCCAACACAATGCAGGCATTGACTGGGCTGGTGGAATGTGGGATCGTCACGAGGCAGGACGGCGAGCATCTGCGCAAGGCCTACTTCTTCATTCGCATGCTCATCGACGGACTTCGCATGGTCCGAGGCAACGCCAAGGACCGTGTCCTCCCGCCGGCTGATTCAGACGAGTTTATCTTTCTGGCACGGAGGGTGGGCTACACGACGGATGATTGGCAAGCCGGGGCAAGGCATCTCCGGACGGATATCGAACAGCACATGACGCTGACCAAATCCTTTTTCGAACGGACGTTCGGCGCGCTGTGAAGAGACCGATTGACTACGCGCATCATGAAAATTAGAATGTACAGGTACGCTCTGCCGGTACACGACTCGTCAAGAAGTACGGGGACATCCTGCAGAGCAAGAAAGACCGTCGTGTCCATTCGGTTGGTTTAACCTTAAGGAGGTCGCAATGCAGGTGATCGGACGTATCGGATTCATGGGACTAGGAATCGTCCTAGCGGGCTGCCTCAGCGGAGCCCCTGTTTTTGCAGGAGATAAGCCGGCGGCAGCACCGGTTGAAGATGGATCGAAGCTGGCCATTACGTCTCCCAAGGACGGAGATACGGTAAAAGACACCTTTGAGATCAAGTATGACTTGACCAAAGGTACGCAAGCGACGCATGTCCATGCCTATGTGGACGGCGAATATCAGAAGGGGTTTTCCGGAACGATCAAGAGCCTGAGCAAGGGAACGCACAAAGTCACCCTGACCGGCGCCACCAAGGACCACGATCCCGTCGTGGCTTCCCATACGATCACTGTCGAAGTGGAATAACCTCCACTCCGCCATCTTCAAGCCCCAGACCGCTTGTAAGAGCGGTCTGGGGCTGCCTCTCGCTCTCAACACAACTTTCCAGTCATATGCCGTGAGCCGAACACGACCTCTATTCGGCTCAGATTTTCATTAACCGCCACGCGCGACTTGCAGGAGCTTGCGGACAAGGGCATCTTCGTGCCTTCTGGGGGCGAACGAAGCGTCCATTACAAAATCAACCTGTAACGAGCTCACCGACGACAGGGCAAGAGACTCGCCACGCAGGCCGAGTCGGACGAGTTCGTTTCCCTGCGTAGAGCAAACCATCCATCGCCCCCCTTCCCTTAACATCGGGAAGACAATGCTACAAGGCATCGATTGCGCTCTTGACCTAGCTGACGGTCCGACATAGTATCGACACCGTATCAACATGGGAGAGCGGACATGAAAACGAAGGCGCAGAAGTGGGGCAACAGCCTGGCGGTCCGAGTCCCGAAGGCTGTCGCCTCGCAGGTCGGGCTCAAGGCACAGGACGATTTGGAGATCGAGGTGCAGGACGGCAACGTCGTGCTGAAACCGCATCTCTGCCGGGTGTATCGGCTCGACGACCTTGTCAAACGGATCACCAAGAAGAATAGGCATGACGAAATCGATACAGGTGGCCCGGTCGGACGCGAGATCTGGTGATGAAAAAACCAGCCTATGTCCCAGACCGCGGTGACATCGTCTGGTTGCAGTTTAATCCACAAGCCGGTCACGAACAGGCCGGACATCGTCCTGCGCTTGTCCTCTCACCAGCCAACTACAATCGAGCCAGCGGCTTGATGCTCTGCTGCCCTATGACCAGCCAGAAGAAGGGGTATCCCTTCGAAGTCGTCATCAGTGACGACCCTGACCGAACGAGCGTGGTCCTGGCCGATCAGGTCAAGAGCCTCGATTGGAAAACACGCAAAGCCGTCAAGAAAGGCGCCGCGTCACTCAACGTAGTCATGGAAACCTTGGGCAAGCTCCAGACATTGCTCTAGCAGGATTTTGCCGAGACCGACTCGGATGAGTTCATTCTCCTGACCAAGAGATTTGGATGCAGGACCGACAACTGGTAGGCACTTGCAGCTCCATCACACTATTCACACAGTTCGTTTAGGAAAGTAGCCTACTCACGATTTTGTCCCTCAAGACCTAAGATGGCCTCGATAAGCCCTTAAGATGGTAGACCGTTATTATAGAATCAAGAGCCCAATACTCCTCACTGGCGCGGGGTTTTCCAAGCCGTTTGGTGGTTACCTCGCGAGTGAGATGTGGTCTCTCATTTTTAACCAACTCAGCTCTAATGATTCAAAACGACTCCGAACTATCCTGCGTGGTGAGATGAACTATGAGCGCGCTTATGATCTCGTCATGTCTGGGAATGATTTTACCCTCGACGAACAATCTACTTTCTCAAAAGCCCTCTTGGAAGCTTACAGCGAACTTGACCGATCCATATGTGTTCAT
Source organism: Nitrospira sp. (assembly GCA_029858925.1). Classification (GTDB taxonomy): domain Bacteria; phylum Nitrospirota; class Nitrospiria; order Nitrospirales; family Nitrospiraceae; genus Nitrospira_D. The sequence continues at coordinate 4,136 of JAOUEB010000069.1, read as the reverse complement.
TTAGGAAACAGCAGGGCTCAGATTCAATGTATTCAGTATTTTATCGAACGCTTTGCAGGCGAAGGACATGAGAGGGGATTTGTTTTCACCCTTAACCAGGATGCTCTGCTTGAAAGGTTCGCTTCTCATGGGAAAGGGATATTCCAAATCCCTTCCTTGGGCCACCCCGACTGGTTTTCAGGCAGGCTGGATGGCCAACCTTTCCCTGAAATCGACATATCTGACCCACCTCATCTGGAACAATTCAGAAACACTTTTTGGTCGAAAGGAACTGGGCTGCAGAACTTCCTTTACATAAAGCTACATGGATCTTACGGTTGGAAATCCTCACGAACCAAATACGGCATGGCCATTGGCCACGATAAAGCTGGCAGCATCACAAGAGAGCCACTCCTGAAATGGTATCTCGATATCTTTAGTGAAGTTCTTAGTGCCGGGGATATAACTCTCGTTATAGTCGGCTATGGTTTTATGGATCGCCACATCAATGAAGTAATAGCTAGAGCTTCGAAAACAGGATTGCGATTGCATGTTATTTCGCCGATGCAGCCCAAAGACTTTAGAAATCATCTCTTGTCAGTCACTGCAATAGCCGGCAATGTCTCCGTACCGTATGGCGCTGAAATATGGGAAATGTTGAGCGGGTATCACTGCACTTCTGTAGACAAGCTGGTACCGTCGAATGCAAGTGCACTCCCCGCGAGTACGTTTTTCCGACAAGTGGGACTCGACTAGACCGACTCTTCTTTAGAGTCCTGCCAAGATCCGCTTGAGGATCGGGGCTTGCGATCCAATACGCGCAACTTCAGACCGGGGCGAATCAAAGGGGGTCGGAAACCTTTTCTATTCGGCCCAAGCTTCAACTCGCAACCACACGCGAGCTTTCCACGTCACGCTGCTCGCGAAGCCGCATTTTCTAACAACTCGTGAATCAACGTCTGGTACCCCTTGCCTTGCTTCGCCGCCATGCTGCGCAAGGCCGTTAAGAGGCGCGGTGACAGACGGATAGCGATCAGCTGTTTGGCTATGCCGGTGGCAGGACTGCCGACTCGCCGCATACGCTTAAGCTGCTGATCGGGTAATGGCGGCATGTCGAGAAATCAATCTGGGAGTCGGGAATATGCCGCACGCTCTTTCCGGCTCGCTTGCCAGGCGCTGATGATGCGGATGATTTCTTTTTCATCGCCCTGTCTCCTCACCGGGACAAACAAACGGGGCGGGAACCGTTTCTCAGCACCTCTGTCGCTACAATCTAGCGATCAGAATCGCACAGTTGAAGGTCAGCTGTGCAATCCAACATCAGGACGTTTCGCGGCCCCCGGCGTGTCCATTCTCACCTGACAATCTGACCCGACTTTAATGAGCCACGGGGTCTGGCTTTGATAGCTCAGCCATGTTCCTTGCAGCCTTTGCCAACAGCCATTCTATGGCGCTATCGCGCGGGGGCGTTCACGGACTTGGACCAGGAAACAGATCGGCTGTTTTCGGCAGGCACGGATCAGCTTTCAGATCATCGAGCACTGACGTCACGCTCTGCCATTGTGACACACTGGCAACAGATCAACCCTTATTAGAGTAGTGTGCCCAGTTGCTAATTAGATCTCCTTAGCCTAGCATACCGGCACTTCATATCTACGCCATTCATGTGTTTGGTAGAGAGTAGCCCAGGGAGGGCCCCATGATCACACCCAGCCAGATTGTCCAGCGTACATTGGCGGCGATGATGTTCCTCCTAGTTTTTAGCGCTCTAGCAATGATCTGGCCCGGCATCATTGCCCTCATCTTCGGTATCTTCCTGCTGCTCCAATCTTTTCTCGGGGCAGAGCAAGAGCTGGCGATACTATCGTGGGCCGACGTCAGTAATTTGCCGATTGCCTTTGCCCCTTTTCGGCGATTTGGCTCTCCGGCGATTCTTTCGTGACGAGTTCGAGCGGCGCTTTCGTCAGTCGAGCGCATTTCGCCAGGCTCTGCAGCGCAGCAGCCGGGTCAGTTCTTGACCTCAGACCTCGACGAATGAGCCAGGATGAACAACGGGGACATTCTCCATTTCGCCGCGCGCGATGGCATTATTCATCCCAGATCAGGTTGAGGGCGAGCCTTTCCGCTGCTTCATGTTGCCGGATATCGGCGGGAATAAAAGGAATGGTCCGGCCAGATGCGGCTTGGAAGGTACGCGCCAATGCGACGTGCACAGCGTCGAGCGCCCGCAGGCCGGTCGTCTCTTTCTTTCCGAATGGTTTCAGAGACCGCCGCACCCCGTACCCACCGTGGAGTCCAGGCCGGGAAGTTGGCTCGGTTAGCGGCTGGACGTAAGGACCCTCCCCCCCTTCTCCCCTCATTGACAGAACATCCGCGGAAACGTAGGCTTCGCCATTTGCCCACTGATGAGACCCGACATCAAGGTGATGTTCGCATGGCACACGTCATATCGCGGCTCCGAGAGCTCTACGAAGAGGACACCACTCGTGGCATCCGCTTCCGCTACAGTCTGGTTCTCTTCGATCTGGCCGTCATCCTGTTTCTGATTGGGACTTCCTTCTTCCCCCATACCGGACTGACGGAACTCCTCGACCTGGCATTCGGAATCGTCATCCTGGCTGACTTTTCTTTCCGTATGGTGATCAGCCAGTCCCGCCTGCGTGAACTCACACACCTGTCCGGCATGGCAGATATCTTGGTCATCGCCTCCTTGCTCGCCCCCGTCGTGGGTGAAAATCTCGCCTTTTTGAGGGTCGCTCGCTCCTTCCGGCTGCTGCGGTCTTACCAATTGATCCACCGCCTCCGGCGTGACTTCCCCTTCTTCAACCGGCACCAGGACATCGTCTTTGGGATTCTCAACCTGGGCATCTTCATCTTCATCATGACGGCGCTGGTGTATGAGACTCAAGTGCACACCAATCCGGCGATCACGAACTACGCGGACGCGCTCTACTTCACCGTCACGACCCTGACGACCACAGGGTTCGGGGACATCACGCTCCCCGGCACATCAGGCCGCCTTCTGTCGGTCGCCATCATGATTTTCGGGGTCTCCCTTTTCATCCGTCTGATCCAGGTGGTGTTTCGCCCGGCGAAGCTTCATGTGGACTGCCCTCACTGTGGCCTCAGCCGCCACGATGCGGATGCGGTCCACTGCAAACATTGCGGGATGATCGTCAAGATTCCTCATGAAGGAACGGAGTAACTGCCGCAACTGAGACAGATCAGAATGGCGGTCCGACCTTGCATTCACACATCAGGTGAAGCCTCATGGCTTTACAGCCGTGATCCCTATGTGTCTTCGGCGCAACCTCGCCGCCGCCTGTTCTCCTTCGCCGAGGCTTCGGAGAACATCCGCCATTGCTCCACACCTTGACAGTCGTGGTCTCCTGACAGGCGGGTGAAGGATGCGGGGTACGTCGTGCAATCCGCATCATGACGTGTTTGGCACGCGGCAGCCACGCTCCTGCACCGCACTGCACACCCCGTAGATCGCGCCACTCGCAAAGCAGCCCTCTCCAACAACTGGTGAACCAAGGTTTGAAAGCCCCCGTCCTTTGACCCCACTTTGCGCAAGGCCTCCAAGAGAGAGGGTTAACACAGGTTTTACAAAGCATTTACGGTCCCGCAACGCACGCGCAGTACCCTGCATACAGATACAACACACATAATGAATGGAGTCTCATGAAGGAGGAGATTAGATGATCACTGTCGGACAGCTGATGAACCGAAAACTCGTCACGGCGCCGGAAACGATGAGCGCTGTCGATGCGGCCAAATTCATGGCAAATCGTAAGATTGGGAGTCTCCTCGTTGAGCATGACCGTCACATCGTCGGCATTGTGACGGAGTCGGATATTGTCCGGAAGGTGGTGGGAACCGATCAGAAGCCGTCCGTTTTTCCGATCGGCGCTATTATGAGCACACCAGTCATTGGAATCGACGAAGAAGGCCCCATTACAGAAGCGGCTGATCTCATGCACCGACACGGCGTACGGCATTTGCTGGTACGCAACGCCGGAACAGTGGTCGGAGTACTCTCCGTTCGGGATCTTCTTCGTCCGGTGTCAACCGATGACTTCTAGCATGAGCAACACACTATCCGGACGATTTCACCTGCCTGAAGGCCACCGCGTATGGACCCGACTACGCGGTCT
>JAOUEB010000068.1 GCA_029858925.1 Nitrospira sp. | reverse complement strand
TAATCGTTCAACGTTACACGAGCAGATGGATTATATGTATGGCGATTCACGCGTCACGTATCACGAATAACGATCTGAAGTCCCATCTGTACCCGGTCATCATGGCGGGCGGGAGCGGGACGAGGTTTTGGCCGTTGAGCCGGCACCTGTTTCCAAAGCAGCTCCTCCGGATCGGCGGCGAGCAGACGTTGATCCAACAGACGATGCAGCGGGTAGCGGGCTGCGCGAAACCGTCCCATGTTTTGATTTCGACCAATGGGGCGCAAGCGGAGTTGATCAAAGGACAGCTAGCCGATTGGAAGGACGATCTCAAGGATAATTATGTGTTGGAGCCGGAGGGCCGCAACACGGCGCCCGCCATCGCGCTCGCGGCGGTCGAAATTCTTGCTCGCGATCCGGAAGCCCTCATGCTGGTCGTGCCGGCCGACCATGTGGTGACCGGACAGCGCGATTTCGAGGCAGCAGTCAAGCTGGCATCGCAGTTGGCGTCTGATGGGTATTTGGTGACGTTCGGAATCGAGCCGATCAGGCCGGAAACAGGCTATGGATATATCAAGCCGAACAGCAACGCCGTGCTGGGCAAGCAAGGCAAGTTGCGCGGCTACCGAGTCCAGAAATTCGTGGAAAAGCCGAATGCTGCCAAGGCGGCGCAGTATCTCAAGGCAGGCCACTATTTTTGGAACAGCGGCATGTTCGTCTGGCGGGCTGCGACGATTCTGGAGGAGATCCGCCGGTATCAACCTGGGGTTGCCAAGACAATGGATTGGATCAGAGAACTCAAGACGGTCGGCGCAGCCAGGCAGGCCATCGATGACGCCTATCGCGCTGCCCCGTCGGTCTCGATCGACAACGGCGTGATGGAGCAATCGTCGAAATCGGCCGTGGTGCCGGTGTCGTTCACATGGTCCGATGTGGGAAGCTGGGGCAGTTTGGACGAAGTGGCGGCGAAGAACAAATCCGGCAATGTGATGACTGGGCGCGTCGTCGATATCGAGAGCGCCAATTCGATCGTCTATGCCGACCGGAGGGTGGTAGCCACGATCGGTTTGCGGGACATGGTGGTGGTAGACACCCCGGACGCCACCCTGGTCTGTCCCAAATCGCGCGCGCAGGATGTGAAAAAAATCGTTGATATTCTCAAGCAACAGCAGGCGCCTGAGCATCTGGAACATCTGACGGTTCAGCGGCCGTGGGGGTCGTATACTGTCTTGGAAGAAGGGCCCGGATTCAAGGTGAAACGAGTCACCGTCAGTCCGGGCGGGCGGCTCTCGCTCCAAATGCATCACAAGCGCAGTGAGCATTGGGTGGTCATCGCCGGCATGGCGCGTGTGACCAGGGGCGAAGACGTCTTTGACTTGCAGATCGGCCAGAGTACGGCCATCCCGGCGGAAACCGCACACCGCCTGGAAAATCCAGGCCACGATACGCTGCACATTATTGAAGTGCAGAATGGGCCGTATCTTGGCGAGGATGACATTGTCAGGTTCAAAGATGACTACGGAAGGGACGTTAACGTGAAGCGTTAAACGTGAAACGTGAGCGCAGTCATCGAAACCTCTGATCCATGGAAATGGAAGGTGCTGAGGAAAAGCGATCAATCATCAGAACATTCGAAGATCTTGATGTGTGGAAGGTGTGCCGAGACCTGCGTCTACAGGTTTCGGCTATAGTGCGCACCTTCCCCAAGGAGGAACAATATCGGCTGCGGGATCAACTTGTCAGGGCTTCACGATCGGTTACGGCAAATCTAGCAGAGGGATATGGGCGATTTCATTACGCGGAGAACATCCAGTTTGCAAGGCAGGCGAGGGGCTCTCTATATGAAATCATAGATCATCTGACTGTGGCGCAGGAAGAACAGCTCATTTCGGATGAGAACTTCACGTCGATGCGCGAGGGTGTGTTGAGGGCGATCTCAGTTGTGAATGGGTTTATTCGATATTTGTCGAAAGCAAGAACGGCATCACACGGTTCACGTTTAACGTCTAACGATTAACGAGGCTCATGGCACTATTCCGTGAATACGACCTCCGCGGCATCGTCGGGACAGAACTGACTGAAGACATGGCCGAGCGGCTGGGGCTGGCCTACGCGACGTATGTTGCCGGGCGCGGCATCAAGACGGTCAGCCTCGGCCGCGACGGCCGACTCAGTTCTCCAAGTCTGCACAAGTCGCTCCTGAAAGGGCTGCTTGAGGGTGGACTCGATGTCATCGATATCGGCGTCTGTTCTTCACCGCTGGTGTACTTTTCGCTGTTTACCTTGCCGGTCGGCGGCGGCATCATGATTACAGGCAGCCACAATGCGGGCGAGTACAATGGGTTCAAGATCTGCGTGGGCAAAGAGGCGATTCACGGCGAAGCGATTCAGGAACTCCGCCGGGTGATGGAGAAAGGCGTATTCGTGTCGGGGGCCGGACAGCTGTCCGAGCACGCGATCATTCCGGACTACCTGGCCTATATCAAGAAGAGTTTTGCGGGAGTGAACGCCCATCGGCTGCATGTCGTGATCGATTGCGGAAACGGGGCGGCGTCGCTCTTGGCTAAGGATGCGCTTGAGTTGCTGGGCTGCAAGGTGACGGTGTTATATGGTGACCTCGATGGGCGCTTCCCAAATCATCACCCTGACCCGACCGTGCTCGAAAACCTGGCTGATCTGATGCAGGCGGTGAAGAATCTCAGGGCGGATGCCGGCATCGGCTATGACGGCGACGCGGATCGGATCGGCGCGGTGGACGAACAGGGCGAGGTGCTCTGGGGGGACCGCCTGCTGGTCGTCTATGCGCGTGATATTTTAGCGGCGAACCCTGGCAGCACGGTCATTTCGGAAGTGAAAGCCTCGCAGAGCCTCTATGACGATATTGCCGCGAAGGGCGGGCGCCCGATCATGTGGAAGACGGGCCATTCGCTGATCAAATCGAAGATGAAGGAAGAGTCCGCCGTGCTTGCCGGCGAAATGTCCGGCCATATGTTTTTTGCCGATCGGTATTTCGGGTATGACGATGCCGTGTATGCGTCCTGCAGGCTGATCGAGATCTTGGCGAAGGGCGCGCGGCCACTGTCGGCCTTGGTCTCCGACCTGCCGAAGACGGTGGTGACTCCGGAGATTCGTGTCGATTTACCCGATAGCATAAAGTTCGACGTGGTGCGATCGGTGCAGGCGAAGTTTGGGGGTTATCTGAAGGCGAAGCAAGGTCTCGGACCGGCCGATCTGGTGCTCCGAGACCTCATCACCATCGACGGTGTCCGCGCAATATTCGAGGAAGGATGGGGCCTTATCAGAGCCTCCAACACACAGCCCGCGCTGGTCTTGCGATTCGAAGCGACTTCTTCTGCGCGGATGAACGCTATCCGTTCCCTGATTGAGCATGAACTGGCCGAGGCAAGAAGGGCGTTCGATCAATAAGAAGGCTGATGCCGAGTGGAGCAATGGCCGGCCAACGCCGGTTCTGAACGTCGTTTGCCCGCTGATAACAAACCCGGTATACTCACTCCCACCGCCATGAGAGAATTTCCTTTTACATTAAGCCGGTTTATTGTCCAGAACCAAGCCTCGCATCAAGGTGCGACGGAGGAGTTTTCCAGCCTCTTGACCCAAATCGGCCTGGTTGGGAAGCTTATCGCGCAAGATCTCCGGCGCGCCGGGTTGATCAATATTTTTGGAACGACGGGCGACTCGAACGTGCAGGGAGAAATGGTCAAGAAGCTGGACGTCATCGCAAACGACGCGTTCGTGAAAGTGTTTCAACATAGCGGGTATGTCTGCGCGTTGGCCTCGGAAGAAATGGAAAAGCCGATCGCATTGCCGGGGAATTGGCCGCACGGCAAGTACATGCTGCTCTTCGATCCGCTCGACGGCTCCTCCAATACGGACAACAATATGCCGCTCGGCGCCATTTTTTCCGTGCTCAAGCACGACCAGGCGGATCGCCTGCCGACCGATGAGGAATTGGTGCGCAAGGGGACCGAACAGGTGGCCGCCGGCTATTTGCTGTACGGGTCGAGCACGATGCTGGTCTATACGGTCGGACAAGGTGTGTATGGCTTTACGCTTGAACCAGGTATTGGGGAGTATCTGCTGTCACATGAGCGGATAAGGATTCCGGAGAAGGGCAAAGTCTACGCCACGAATGAAGGCAACTATCAGAAATGGCAGGCCGGAATCAAAAAGTATATCGATTCATTGAAGATCAGTGACAAGGCAACCGGCCGTCCATACAGCGCGCGGTATTCCGGCTGTTTGGTGGCCGATGTGCATCGCCTGCTGCTCGGAGGCGGGATCTATCTCTATCCAGGCGAAATCGACAAGCCCGAGGGGAAGCTTCGCCTGCTGTATGAAGCGAATCCACTGGCCTTTGTCGTCGAGCAGGCCGGGGGGAAAGCCTCGACGGGGACCTCGCGAATACTGGAAGTGGAAGCGAAGAAGTTGCATCAGCGGGTGCCGTTGATTATCGGAAGCCGACACGACGTAGAAACGGCGGAAGCATTCATCCAGGGCCGAGTCTAGCCCGCATTATTGCATGAACACTTCTGATGCAATCGCCGATCCGCTGCCGCGCAGTTCGTTGCTCGCATCGCGTGAAGCGCAGGACGGAAAGAGGGTGCGTTGTAATCTTTGTTTGCGAGATACGAGATACGGATACCCAAGCGATTTCGCTACGAACTGTCATGAGTAGTGCGGGCTAACGACGATCGGTTGCGTACCCGCGCCCGCGTCGGATACTATTTCATCAGCGCCGGTGAGCACTGGCGCAGCACAACTCGACAGTCACGGACTCTGGCAACGATTTGAGGAGGAAAGACATGGGAGACCGAGTTCAAGAAATTCTGAGCTGGTATAGCAGCGATAATGCAGGCACCAAGACCAACCTAGCCAGAATGTTGCGGTCTGGGAAGCTGGCCGGCACGGGAAAGCTTGTGATTCTTCCAGTCGATCAGGGCTTTGAGCATGGACCGGCTAGAAGCTTCGCGGTCAATCCTCCCGGCTACAATCCGCACTATCACTTCCAACTGGCGATCGACGCCGGTTGTAACGCCTATGCAGCCCCCTTGGGATTTCTTGAGGCAGGCGCGAGCCACTTTGCCGGCCAGATTCCGTTGATCCTCAAGCTTAACAATCATGATGTGCTCCATGATGAGAAGGATCCCATGCCCTCTGTGACCGGCAGCGTCAAGGATGCGCTGCGCCTGGGTTGTTCGGCCGTGGGGTTCACGATCTACCCCGGTTCATCCCACTGCAATGCGATGTACGAGCAGCTCCGAGCCATCGCTGAGGAGGCGAAGGAGAATGGGTTGGCGGTCGTGGTCTGGTCCTATCCTAGAGGGTCGGAGCTCAGCAAAGAGGGAGAAACGGCCATCGATGTGGTGGCCTATGCGGCGCAAATTGCCGCCCAGCTCGGCGCGCATATCATCAAAGTGAAGTTGCCGACCGCGCATGTGGAACTGGCTGCCGCCAAGAAGGTCTATGAATCGGCGAAGATTCCGATCAAGACGCTGGCGGAGCGCGTTCAACATGTGGTGCAGAGTTCGTTCGATGGTCGGCGGATCGTGATTTTCTCCGGCGGCGCGAAAAGCGAGGACAAGAACGTGTTTGAAGAAGCGAAGGCCATTCGTGATGGCGGCGGCTTCGGCAGCATCATCGGCCGAAACTCATTCCAGCGGCCGAAGGCCGAGGCGATCACGTTCCTCCATACGATTATGGGAATCTATGCAGGCGAGATTAAATAGGCGTATCCCGGCATGGAGAGGGTGGAGCACGCAGCATGAACCAGTTTGATCTTGAACAGAAGCCTCCGCAAGGGGGCCGCAAATGGATCGTCGCCGCGTCATTGTTGACGGTTGGAATGATCATCGGTTTTGTTGTCGCGTCGGATCTCGGTTGGCTGCCGACCGGCCATGCCGTTCCCGATGCGCCGTCCATTCCGATCGCCAGGCCGGTCGCCACAGCGCCGCAGCCGGTCTTGTCGGGCGGAGGCGGACAGACATTCGTGGAGATTGCCAAGGCGGTGAAGCCGGCGGTCGTCAACATCTACGCGACCAAGAGCAGCGGACGCGGAGAGGGCTCGCAGGGGACGCCGTTCGACGATCCGCTCTTTCGAAAGTTTTTCGGGGACGAGTTTTTCAGGCGGTTCGAGCAGCAGCCGAAGGAACGGAAAGAGCGAGGGTTGGGTTCAGGCGTCATTGTCGAGTCCAACGGCATGATCATCACCAACAACCATGTGGTTGGCAAGGCGGATGAAATTCGCGTCACGTTGTCGGACAAGCGGGAGTTCAAGGCAAAGCTCATCGGCACCGATCCGAAAACGGATATCGCGGTGGTCCAGATCGATGCAAAGGGATTGCCGACTGTGGCCTGGGCCGATTCAGACCAGCTGGAAGTCGGAGAGTTCGTTTTAGCCGTCGGCAATCCGTTCGGACTGACGCAGACGGTTACGCTGGGCATCGTGAGCGCGCTGGGGCGCGCCGCAGGCATTGCGGAATATGAGGACTTCATCCAGACAGACGCGGCGATCAATCCGGGGAATTCCGGGGGCGCTTTGGTCAATGTGCGGGGCGAGCTGGTGGGCATCAATACGGCGATCTTCAGTCAGAGCGGCGGCAATATGGGAATTGGGTTTGCCGTGCCGAGCAATATGGCCAAGTCGATCATGGGGCAACTGGTCCAGACCGGGAAAGTCGTACGAGGCTGGCTCGGTGTATCGATTCAGGACCTTACGCCTGAATTAGCGTCCCAGTTCGGCGTCAGTGAGACAAAAGGTGTGCTGATCAGCGACGTCATGGACGATAGCCCGGCTAAAAAGGCAGGGTTCGAGCGGGCCGATGTCATCGTTGAATATGACGGCAAATCGATGGATTCGTCGGGCCATCTCCGTAATGCGGTGGCACAGACGCCGGTGGGGAAGAAGGTTGCGGTGAAGATCATTCGAGACAAAACTCCGAGAACGATCGAGCTGACCATCGCCGAACAGCCGAAGTCGATGACGCAATCGGGCGAGGGGGATGCAGGCGATTCGGCCACGCCGGCGGGCGTGTTGTCCGGTTTCGACG
>JAOUEB010000067.1 GCA_029858925.1 Nitrospira sp. | reverse complement strand
TCCGAAGGCATGTTCGCCGAAATGCCCTTTGATATAGAGGCCTGCAGATCCATTGACCGACAGGTTGGCGCCTGGCTGGTTGAGGCGAGTGGCAATGTCTTGAGCTCGTGCCGTATCGACCGCTGGCACACCGCTGGGGTTGAAGTCCTCCAGATCGCGAATGGCCTCGCCAAACCCACGGCGATCGATTGCCTGCCCGCCGACTTGGGCCCGAATATCCACCGTCTGGGTCATAGCCAGGCCGGCCGGATTCCAATAGGTGGCGAGCGCATCCGTCGTCACGGCCACGCCGGCGCCGCCCATTCCGGTTGCGCGAGGTCCGACCGTGACGAATTCCGCGGCCATGGCCTGCGTCGCAAGCCCGCCTAGAAGGGCTGTCAGGAAAATGTGTCGGAGGAAAAGACGCATGTCCGACCCTCTCAGAGAAGCCGATGTCATGTCGGCTTGACGCCAGCATGCCTCGTGCAACCCGATACGTCAACAATTAGACGATCGTACCATCCTGCATGTAAACGATGCGATCGGCCTGGGCGGATAGCTTGTCATTGTGCGTCACGATAATGAAGGTGGTTCCACGGGCCTTGTTCAAGTCCCGCATGAGCCCGAACAAGGCGTCCCCGCTATGGGTGTCCAGATTGCCCGTCGGTTCATCCGCCAGCACCAGATCGGGTTTCTGCATCAGCGCCCGCGCCATCGCGACACGCTGTTGTTCGCCGCCGGACAGTTCGCCAGGCTTGTGATGCAGGCGCGCGCCCAATCCTACCTCGGTGAGCAGCGCTTTCGCGTCGGCCTCGACGGAGGCCGGGTCGCGCCGCTGAATCAGAGCCGGCATACCGGCGTTTTCCAGGGCCGTGAACTCCGGCAAGAGATGATGAAATTGGAACACGAATCCAATGCGTCGATTGCGAAAGTCCGCCTGCTGAGCTTCCGTCAGCCGGAACAGGTCTTGTCCATCGATGGTCACTGCGCCGCTGCTGGGTTTGTCGAGTGTGCCGATGATATGGAGCAAGGTGCTCTTGCCGGCTCCCGAAGCTCCGACAATCGCGATCAGCTCGCCGCGCTTGATCTCAAGATCGATTCCCTTGAGAACCGGCAGCTCGTAGGTTCCCATCGAAAAGGACTTGTGAAGATTCGTGACCTTGATCATAGGAGCATCGTCAATCGTCATTGGTCATTCGTAGCGCAGCGCTGCGACCGGTTCGAGCTTGGCCGCTTGGTTCGCGGGATGCACGGTCGCGACAAAACTGATCACGATGGCCGATCCGGCCACGAGCAGCACGTCCTCGGCCAGCACGTGAACGGGAATTTTGGAGATGTAGTAGACGCTCGCGTCAAACGTCCAAAACCTCTCGATCAGCCACAGAAAAGCATAACCCAGCGGAATGCCGATGGCCGTTCCGGACAGTCCGATGATCAACCCGTTCAGCATGAAGATTCGCCGGATGCTGCGCTTGGTCGCGCCCATCGCCTTGAGGATCGCGATTTCCTTTTGTTTCTCCGTGACGATCATCGTGAGCGTGCTCACAATGTTGAACGACGCCACGATGGTAATCAGGACGAGCAGCAGAAACATCATCGTTTTTTCCAGCTTCAGGGCCGAGAAGAGATTGCGGTTCATCTGCATCCAATCCCTGGCGCCGTGGCTGAAGCCCAGCTCGTGTTCGATGTTACGGGCAATCTCATCGGCGCGGAACACGTCAGTCACTTTCGCTTCGATGCCGGATACGCTCTCTCCCATATTGAAAAATCTCTGTGCTTCGCCGAGTTCGATATAGGCGAGCGAGGAGTCGTATTCGTACATGCCGGAATGGAAGAGGCCCACGACGGCGAAGGTCCGAATCTTCGGCACCATGCCCATTGCGCTGATCGATCCGACCGGAGACACGACGTTAATTGTATCGCCGGGAAAGACGCCCAGCCGAAGAGCCAGTTCCTTGCCGAGAATGATGCCCGGTTTTTCGACGGTCTGCGGCTCTCCCTGAGGATCGTCAATCGGGGCTTGATGCACTGTGACGGGCGTGAGCAGGTCGGTTAGCTGCCCGGTCGACATGTTCTTAGCCAATTCGGTGACCTGGGTTTCGCGTTGCGGGTCGATGCCGCGCAATACGACGCCCTGCACGCTGGATGGCGTGGTGAGGAGGACTTGGCGGAGCACGAAGGGCGTCGCGGCGACGACCTCCGGGACGGTTTGTATTTTGTCTACGAGCGGATCGTAATCCGCCATGTTTTCTTTCATTCGTTCCTGCACGATGACATGGGCCGTGGTGCCGAGAATCTTGGCCTGAATATCTTCCTTGAAGCCGGTCATGATGCCGACTGTGCCGATCAGGGCCGCCACGCCCAGCGTGATGCCGGCGATGGAGACGAACGTATTGAGCGAAATAGTCCGATTGCGACGTTTGGCGCGCAGATACCGGAAGCCGACGAAAATCTCGAAGGGGAGGGCCATCGTTATTTCTCAGGCCTCAGTTGCGGGAACAGCACCACGTCGCGGATGGAGGCTTGATCGGTGAAGAGCATGATCAGCCGGTCGATGCCGATGCCTTCGCCGGCCGTCGGCGGCATGCCGAACTCCAGCGCGCGGAGAAAGTCTTCATCGACGAGATGGGCTTCTTCGTCCCCCGCCTCCCGCTGGGCCGCCTGGCCCTCGAACCGTTCGCGCTGGTCCAAGGGATCGTTCAACTCTGAAAATGCGTTGGCGATTTCCCTGCCTGCGATGTACAGCTCGAATCGGTCGGTGAGGGAGGGGTCGGAGTCCTTGCGTCTGGCCAGCGGAGAAATTTCGATGGGGTAGTCCGTGATGAATGTGGGTTGCTGGAGATTGGGCTCGACCGTTTCTTCGAATATAGCGTTCACGATGTTGAACAACGAGGCGTCGGAGTCCACCGGGACGTTCAGTTGTCCGGCTGCGGCCAGCGCCTTGTCACGATCGCGCAGGACGGATGGGTCGAGTCCGTTCACCTCGATGATCGCCTGGTGGTACGACCAACGTCTCCATGGAGGGGTCAGTGTGATCTGGCGCCCCTGATAGTCGATGACGGTTTTGCCGAGAATCTGCAGGGCGAGCGAGGAGACCATCTCCTCAGTCAGCACGATCAAGTCGTGGTAGTCCGCGTAGGAGACGTAAAACTCCAGCATCGTGAATTCGGGGTTGTGAATCGTCGAGATGCCCTCGTTTCGAAAGTTCCGGTTGATCTCGAAGACCCGCGGAAACCCGCCGACGATCAGACGCTTCAAATACAGTTCCGGCGCGATGCGCAGATACAAATCGACGCCGAGCGCATTGTGATGCGTGACAAACGGCTTGGCCGTTGCGCCGCCTGGAATGGGATGCATCATCGGCGTCTCGACTTCGAGGAATCCCCGCTCGATCAGAAAGGCCCGGATGCCGGCGATGATCCGGCTTCTGGCCGCGAAGATCTGATGGACGCCGGGATTGGCGATGAGATCGACGTACCGCTGGCGATAGCGGGTCTCGACATCGGTCAGCCCATGCCACTTTTCCGGGAGCGGACGGAGCGCCTTGCTGAGAAACGTCAACTGACGCACTTCAACTGTAAACTCATTCGTCTTGGTGCGAAACAACACTCCTGTTACGCCGATCCAGTCTCCGAGATCGAGCTGTTCCGTGACCGTGTAGGCCTGTTCGGTGAGCAGATCCTTTTTCAGATAGACTTGCAGGCGGTCGGACCCGTCTTGCAACACGGCAAAACCGGCCTTGCCGAAACGTCGCAGGGCCACCACGCGCCCGGCGATGGTGCAGGAAATATTTTCTTGCTCCAAGGTCTCCTTGGCCTTCTCGCCATGTAGTTTGACGAGCAAACCGGCCCGGTCCTTCACTTCGAAGCGGGCGCCGTACGGGGCTACGCCGGCCTGGCGGAGGTGATCGAGCTTCTTGATCCGTTGCTGCCGCTGTTCGTTCAGTTCATCCATGTCGTTAGTCGCTTTGTCTTTCTGGTCTGTCTGGTCTATTCGGTCTGTTTCGTTTGTCTCGTCTCTCCGGTGCGGGCTGACTAACTGGACCAGATAGACCGGAAATACCAAGCGCCAGATGGACCGATTTTACAGATCGTCATCCGGTCCGCCGACGGCCGGCGTCGGAGCGGTTCCCTTGACCAGCTTCCTCTTCAAGTAGGCTTCGATGAATCCGTCGATCTCGCCGTCCATGACGGAGGGGACATTGCCGGTTTCGTGAGCGGTCCGGTGGTCCTTCACCATCTGATAGGGCTGGAACACGTAGGACCGTATCTGGCTGCCCCAGGCGATGTCTTTCTTTTCGCCGACAATCGCGTTGAACTCCGCTTCTTTCTTCTGCTGCTCCCGCTCGAACAGGCGCGCCTTCAAAATTTTCATCGCCCCGTTTCTGTTTTGCAGCTGAGACCGCTCGTTCTGGCATTGCACGACGATGCCGGTCGGCAGGTGCGTGATGCGGATCGCCGTTTCGACCTTGTTGACGTTTTGGCCGCCGGCGCCACCCGCGCGGAAGGTGTCGATTCTGAGGTCCTTGTCCTCGATCGCCACGTCGATGTCTTCGCTCAATTCCGGATACACGAACACCGAGGCGAACGAAGTATGCCGCCGCTTGTTGGAGTCGAACGGGGAGATACGCACCAAGCGGTGGACGCCTGCTTCTGCTTTCAAATATCCGTAGGCGTAGGGGCCGGTGATCGACAGGGTCGCGCTCTTAACGCCTGCTTCGTCGCCGGCCAGCAGGTCCAACGTCTCGACCTTGAATTTCTTGGTTTCTGCCCATCGCACATACATGCGCAGCAGCATTTGAGCCCAGTCCTGCGATTCCGTTCCGCCAGCGCCCGGATGAACCTCAAGAATCGCGTTGTTCTGGTCCAGCTCACCCGACAGCAGCATTTCCACATGCAGGGCTGAGAGGCGCAGCTCCAGCCGATTCAGCTCCGAGGTCAGCTCTTGTTCAAGTGTGGCGTCGCCGCTTTCGATCGCCAGCTCCAGCAGGGCGTTCAGATCGCCCAGCTTGGCCTCGACATCGCGCCAGGTCCACAGCTCGCGCTCGATTGCCGCTTTCTTTCGGCTGACGGCTGCGGCGGCGCGGGCGTCGTTCCAAAAGTTCGGCTGCCCCATCTGGGCTTCAAGTTCTTCCAGGTCGGCGGTCATGCGGGCGAGGTCAAAGATGCCCCCGTAACTCGGAGACTTGCTCTCCGATGGCGCGGACTCGTACCTGCACATCATCCAATAACATCGAACAGTCGTTCTCCCATTACGCGGGCGTGATGGCGGTTGTGCCAGGGGCTGGTTCCTTGGTGCGGAAGTAGCCGTACAGACACAAAAGCGTGACGATTATAGCACAGCCGTAGGCAAACACATCTCCGTAGTAGCTATAAAAAGTGCGGGAGTGGCCGATCGGGATGGCGGCTTTCAGCGCATGTTCCGTGAACAGGGGCGTCGCATCCAGGATGCGGCCGTAAGGATCGATAAAGCCGGAAATTCCGGTGTTCGCGGAGCGCGCGAAGGACAGATGATTTTCCACCGAGCGAAAGACCACCATGGAAAAATGCTGTGCCGGCGCCGACGATGGTCCGAACCAGCCGTCATTCGTAATCGTGACGAGGAATTCCGCCCCGTTGTCTGTAAACCGGCGGACAAGGTCGGGGAAGATCACTTCGTAGCAAATGGCCACGCCGAACTTCACGGATCGCCCACTGGCCGGACCGTCGCCGTTCAACGACTTGGGCGTGAACGACAGCAGCGTCTGGCCTGGGCCCGCTTCGAAATCGCCGATTCCTTCCACCAGCTTGTCGAGGAAGAACAGCAGCGACGATTTCAGCGGAATGTATTCGCCGAACGGCACCAAATGGTGCTTGTCGTACCGGCCGAGGAGATTGCCGTCTGCCCCCAGCAGATAGGCGCTGTTCAAGAGGTAGGGCCTGCGGTCCGGATAGAACCGCAACGCCGGGCTGCCGATGAGGATCGGCGCTTGTGCGCGGGCGGCCCACTCAATCAATTGCAACTGGTAGTCCCGTTCCCTCTCCAGGATGAACGGCGTTGCGGCTTCCGGCCAGACGATGAGGTCCGTGCCGGTTCCCAGTTTGGCCGTCAGCCGGTCAAACCGTTGCATTGTCTCATCGCGATACTGGGCATCCCATTTCACCGCCTGGTCGATGTTGGGTTGCACGATGCCGACGGTAATCGCGGCTCTCGATGGTGTGTGGCTTTCCTCCGTCAGCACGGTGGAGCTGTAGAGCCATGACAGCAGCATGAGGGCCGCCGCGGTCGTGAGCAATTCCCATGGGAGCTTGACTGGGTGAAACCCACGGAAGAAGGGCATCAACCATAAGATCAGTTCGGCCACCGCCAGGTTGACCAGCACGATCAAAAAGGATACCCCATAGACCCCCGTATGGTCTGCAATCTGAATCAGGTCTAGATTCTGGTACTGCGAATAGCCGAGGAGGCACCAGGGCATGCCTGAGAGAGCATAGGTGCGGATGAGCTCGAGCGCGACCCAAAAACAGGGGGCGAAGAAAATACCGTATCGCGGGATCAAATCGCGCAGCCAGACGGCAGCGAGGCTGTACAGCCCGACATAGAGTCCAAGATAAGCGGTCAGCAGCAAGAGGATGGCATAGCTGATAAAGAGGGGGACCTTGCCGTAGGTCGTCATGGCTGTGACCACCCAGGCCATGATGCCGGTGAATCCGATGATGCCGGTCAGCCATCCGATCCAAAAGGCGCGCCGACGCGAGCACTGATCGAGGGCCAGATGTAGTGGAATGAGGGCGGCCCAGGCCAGCAATCCGAATTCAAAGTTGGGGAAGCACAGCGGCAACAAGGCACCGCTCGCGCAGGCAAAGAGGATCTGGCGCGAACGAGGCAAGTCCATCGCGGGCTACGATAGCGAAAGCGTCCGGGACTTGCAAGGGAACGGGCAAGATAGAGATGTTGGTATCGACGACCACACGCACGATGAGCGGCTTCGAACACGAGTTTCTCCATGTCGGCCTCGCTCGGCACCTCGTTCGCTCCGGCGTTCTTCGTGCTATATCGCTGTCACTCGTGGAGCGGCTCTTCCCGCCGCCGCTCATTAGGTCATGCGCAT
>JAOUEB010000066.1 GCA_029858925.1 Nitrospira sp. | reverse complement strand
ATGAGGTCGTCGATCACCTCGGTGAACTGTCGATTCGCTGTCGGCATGCCGTGAGTCATCGCTGCGTAGCCGATCGGAAACAGCTCGATCTCATCGTCGCCCATATCGCGAACGTTCGATACCGGGTGCTGGAGGAAATGCAGCAGGTGGATGGAGCGGTTGCCAATATGCGCCAGGCGATGCAGGGTCTTCTGAAGCAGGGGTGGGACCAGATGCATTCGTCCAAACATGAATTGATCAGCCACAGTCCGGACGGACAGGTGCGTCATGGTCTGGCCATGGTGCCGCAGTTATACTCGCGTCTCGAACAGGTGATGCAATATGGGCTAAGCAGGAGAACGCAAGCGGCGCATGCCTGCCTGGCAAACTTGCATGCGTTGAGCCCGCTGGGAATCCTTGATCGTGGATACAGCATTGTGGAGACAGTGTCGCCTCACCGCGTGGTCCGGGATGCCCTCCAGGTGGCTGTGGGGCAGGAGGTGCTGGCGCGCCTGGCAAAAGGGCGACTGCGTTGTGTGGTGAAAGACGTGATGCCCAGCCTGCCGGGTTGAAAGCCCGGCCGATCCCGCTATAATGTCTGAATTTTCGATGAAGAGGAGATGCCAGTGGCTGGTCTGAAGTTTGAGCAGGCGATGGCCAGATTGGAAGCCATCGTGGCCGAATTGGAAAATGGGGATTTGCCCCTGGATGAATCGTTGAAGATCTTTGAAGAAGGCATTCGCCTCTCGAAGAACTGTTTGAAGGTGCTGGAAGAGGCCGAGCGGAAGATCGAAGTCTTGGTTCAGGATAAGAACGGGAAGAAACATCTTCGGGCCTTTTCTTCAGACGGCGACGAGGGACGGGGTTCCGACTCCGAAGAGTAGCACCTCAGTTGCGCGACTGCCTTGTCGCGTTCTTGAGAGAGTCCGTCTTTTCCATGAGCGCCAAAGCACATCCTCACAAAGACCGTCTCGATCAGCGTCTGGTGGCGCAGGGTCTGGCGCCGAGCCGGGAAGCCGCGGCGCGGATGATCCTTGCCGGAGAGGTCACCGTGAACGGCGCGATGATCGACAAGCCGGCTAAGGCCGTGTCTGTGGAAGCGGCGGTCGACGTCGTTTCGCATGGCTCTCGCTTTGTCAGCCGCGGCGGGGACAAGCTGGCGGCGGCTCTGGAGGCGTGCCCGATCGACATTCGCGGTCTGACCTGTCTCGATGTGGGATGCTCAACCGGAGGATTCACCGACTGTCTGTTGCAGCAAGGCGCGACGCGGGTCTACGCGGTCGATGTCGGCTACGGCCAATTCGACTGGCGGCTTCGGCAGGACGCTCGTGTCGTGCTGATTGAGCGGACCAATATCCGTTATATCGAACGGTCGGCCATTCCTGAATCGATCGCGCTCACCGTCATCGATGTCTCGTTCATCTCGCTGACGAACGTGCTTCCGTCGATCCTCCCATTCTTAGCGCCGAACGCCTGGGTTATTGCGCTTGTCAAGCCGCAGTTCGAGGTGGGAAAGGGGCAGGTCGGCCGAGGCGGAATCGTCCGTGACGAGACACAACGGCAGGAGGTGCTTCAGCGGGTCGTGCGCCATGCGGCTGAATTGGGATTGCGGGTGCTGAAGACGTTGGACTGTCCTATCAAGGGGAAAAAGGGGAACCATGAAATGTTGGCAATTTTTCAGTTCGCGGCGGCGTTTCATGGTATGTAAAGGATGAGGCGGTTCGTGGAGGACACTCATTTACCGGAGGGATGATGAAGGTACTCGTGACGGGTGGCGCAGGATTCATCGGATCTCACGTGGTCGATCGGCTTACGGAAGAGGGGCACCAAGTCGTCGTCGTCGACGATTTGTCTACCGGAAGGAGAAAACACGTCAATCGCGCGGCCAGCCTGTACAAGCTGGACATTCAAAGCGGGCGATTGGAGCGCGTGTTTCGCAATGAACGGCCCAATATCGTCATTCATCTGGCAGCTCAGGTCAGCGTCCGGGTCTCGGTTGATAATCCGGTGTTCGACGCGCAAGTCAATGTGCTGGGGACGATGAACGTCCTGCATCAAGCGGTGCATCATGGGGTGAGAAAGGTCATCTTCTCATCTTCCGGGGGCGCTATTTACGGAGAACAGGATGTATTTCCTGCGCCGGAATCCCATGCCACCAAACCGCTCTCGCCCTACGGCATCAGCAAACTCTGTGCTGAACATTACTTGTCCTATTTTCAGCGCATCAGCGGAATTCAAGTCGTGAGCCTGCGGTATGCGAATGTGTACGGACCTCGGCAAGATCCAGAAGGAGAAGCCGGTGTCGTGGCGATTTTCATTCGGAAGATGCTGAACAATGAGCAGCCCATCATCAACGGAAACGGCCGCCAAACCAGGGACTTCGTGTTTGTCGACGACGTGGCGGAAGCCAGCTTGGTGGCCATGAGGCAAGACTCACAGGGAGTCTATAACGTGGGGACCGGCGTCGAGACGTCGGTCAACGAGCTGTTTCAGGTCCTAACGGGACTCACCGGTGCGCCCTGTAAGGAAGTTCATGGTCCGGCTAAGTCAGGGGAGCAACTGCGCAGCGTGATCGATCCCTCAAAGCTCAGGCAGGAGCTTGGCTGGGAGCCGGAAGTTGATCTCACCAAGGGTCTTGAGAAAACGATCGCCTATTTTCGTGAACAAATGGGCTAGCCCGCTCGCCTTGCACTGTCGGCGGAGCGAGCATCATGGTCCATTGCCTTGCCGAATCAGTATCGTGGAACCGTCCCGTCCACTTGGAGAGACCACGCATCAATCCCGCCGATCAGATTCTTAACGTTTGAGAATCCCTGCTGGAGCAGGAATCCCGTCGCGTCTCCGCTTCTCATCCCGTGGTGGCAATACGCGATAATCTCGGTGTTCTTGTCCAGTTTTGAGAGCGACTGGGGCAAGGTGCCGAGGGGAATCAGCATGGAGTTGTCCAGCTTGGCCAGCGCGTTCTCCCAGGGTTCCCGAACATCCAACAGCACCAGGCTGTCCCCTTTGTCCAGGCGGGTTTTCAATTCCTTCGGCGTAATCGTGAAACTCATAGGCTGTCCTCCTCTAAAACTAAATCATAAGCGACAGGGGAAAAGGCTGTCAAATTTAGGATCGTATCTCTGGCGCACCATCGAATTCCCACCGCCCGCGGCGGTCTGGAAGACTGATCGCTTCAGACAGGTGGCTGATGAAGTCTCCCCGTGGAATCTCTTCGGCTCCGAAACGCATGACATGCGGCGAGGATTGCTGGCAGTCGATGATTGAGAACTCCCAGGCTTGTAACTGACGTACGAGTGCGACCAACGCGGCCTTTGAGGCGTCGTCCACTTTCGTGAACATGGATTCGGCAAAGAACGCCCCGCCGAGCGCCACACCGTATAGCCCGCCGACTAAGTCGTTCCCGATCCAGGTTTCTACAGAATGGGCGTAGCCAAGTTCATGCAGTGTTCCATACGCCTCAATCATCGCGGGCGTGATCCAGGTGCCGCCATCGGGATACTGCGGTCGGGGGCCGGCGCATCGGGTCATGACTTCCCGGAAGCAGCGGTCGAGCGTGACTATGAAGAGACCGCGACGCATCGTCCGCTCCAGGCTGCGAGGAACGTGGAGTTTGAAGGGGAGGAGCACGGCGCGCGGATCGGGCGCCCACCATAAGATCGGCTGGTCCTCGTTGTACCAGGGAAAGATGCCGTGGCGGTAGGCTTCGAGAAGGCGCTCCGGGAGGAGATCCCCGCCGACCGCGAGCAAACCGTCCGCGTCGGCCTGCTCAACTGGCGGAAAGCGCAGATTCTTTCCGCGTGCGTTCAGGACGAACATATCGAATCAAGACCGGTCAGTTTTGGGGTCGTTCGTTCTCAACCCTGTTGCTTCTCTGCGGCAGCCAAGATCGGCCGGAAGGTCGGATCGGCGTCGAGCACCGCTTTGAGCAATTCACTGTGCAGAAAGTAGCGCCAGACTGCGTCGTCTTTTCCAGGCATTTTGTCGAACCAGCGCTTTGCTTCGGTCAGGTGCTGCAGCATCTTCGCCTTGTCTCCGTAATCGGGCATGAAAATCATGCTGTAGGCCATGGTGTATTCCGCGAGAAATTTGTCGATCGGTAGCTCGGCCATGGCTGATGATGTCTCGGCGTTGTCATAGGCCCGCAGGCTGTCCGGATCGTGCAAAATCCGGTTCCAGGAAACTTTGTTGATGCGGGACCAGGCCAGCTGGAGGAGGGCTTCAGCTTTGGGCGTTTTCAGGTTGTCAGGAATGTTGTGGACCAAGGCCTCAAAGGTTTCGATCATGGGGAGTTGGTCGTTGTTCCATCGGTAGGCCATGCCCAGACGGAAGCGGTTGTCCAGCTGTTCTGGGTGGATTGTGGCAAGTGTCTCCAAGGCCGGCAACATTCGGTAGAGAAAGTCCGCTGGTGTCGGCTGCGATAGGCCGCCCATCTCCATTCCGTTGGAGAGGTCAAGACGGGCTGCTCCTGCATAGATGTTCCAGTAGAATTCGTTGACGGTGAGCGAGAGCGCCGGGTCTTTCACGGTCAGGCTGTGCCCCTTGGCGGCCTCCTGGAGCAGCACGGCGTACAGGTGTTTGGTGAGGACCCGCAGGGCGTCAACCTGGTTCGGGTCGATGATCAAGATACGGTTGAGTAGCGCGACCCGATCGCGTAAGTCGGGGAAGCCTGCGGCCCGTGCGGCGGCGGCCGTGAGCGAGCCTGGTTGATCGTTCGGCCCCCACCAGACCAGCGATTCAGGAAGAGCCCTGCTGATTTCTGTCGTGAACGGAATCTGCTCGGCCATCATGCCCGGCGCTTCCGGGGTCGTGTCTACCGGACGGTGAAACACCGTGGCATCGCTCGGGAATCCGTGTCGTTTGAGCCCGGTGAACACGACCCAATGGGTGACGACGGATTTGACTGCGCGCCGAGGGCGTTTGACCGTGCTCGTCCATTGCACGGTGTCGGGCGCATAGGTGACCGGTGCGGTTAACGGGTCCCGGTACTCTACCGTGATCGAGACCAATGTGGTCGGGACGGCGATCACCTTACCGTTCGGCTTGAGCCGAAATGACCCATCGGGGATTCGGCGGCTGTTTGTGACGGTCAATTCAAGGCCGCTTCCAGGCGGTGAAGTCCCGATCGCATCCATCACGAATGCGGAGGCGGGGGTGTCGGACAGTTCGTCCCCATAGAACACCAGCGGGCCGGCACTGGGCCAGAGAACATCCATGCCGATGTCCGTTCGCTTCAGTGCCTGTGCATGGCCGGCCGTCAGTTCTTTCCAGCAGGCTTCATACGAGGGATGATCCCCAGTTGGCGCGACCTTGACACCGGAGGGCGAAGCCGTCACCAGCCGGTATTGGCAGGCGAAGTCCAACTGCCCAAAAGTGATACGGTCGCCTTTGGAGATCGCGTCAGCGTAACGGCGAGCGGCATCGGTGGCTGGGCTCTGGATCGTTGCGCGTGCCTTCGGTGTGTGGGAGTGTGCCGCAACGGCAAGCATTACCGGACCGGCATCGAATATCGTGAACAGCCCTGCAATACATAACAGGGCCGTGAATGGTCTGCATCGAGTCATGATTACCGCCTGTGATAAAAGAAATCTCACTCCAAATAGGTTGATTAATCTAGCATGGAGGCCGGCAGGTTTGACAAGGATTGGGTCGCGCGCTCCACCACGAGCATGCATGGCCGAGCCTGTGAGCGAGCTCTGCGTGGTCATCGGGATTGGGCTGCGTCAAGAATCCTCTCGCGCATTTTGGCCCGCTCCTTTGCCGATAAGGCCGGGGCCGGATTTCTGCGGCAAAGCGACACGGTCTGGCGAAGAGAGGCCACAAACTCTTCGCAGCGAGGGCAGCCGCCCAGGTGACGCCGGATCTCCAGGCAGATATCGCCCTGCAGCTCATCATCAATAAAGGCCGACAATTCACGAAGAATACGGAGGCATCGCCCTGCTTCATGTCGGTGGGGCGTTGCTGCAGGACGTTTTCGTCGCTTGAAGGGGGCTTGTTCGGTCATGGCGGTTTTTCCCTTCGCTACTCCAGTTACGCGTGATCCGGCTCGTGAGTCCCTTCAGCAAGACCGCGTGCGCTGAGTTCACGGCGGACAAAGAGGCGCGCGCGATGGAGCCGTGATTTCACCGCTCGTTCATTCAAACCCATGATGGCGCCTACCTCTTTGGCGCTCAAGCCTTCCATATCGCGCAGCACGAGCACCATCTTATATTTCTTGGGCAATTTGCCGATGGCGGCGTCGAGGCCCTGCCGCAGCTGCTTATTCTGGAGAGCCTCTTCCGGACTGAGCCCTTGGACGGGGATCTGCAGGCGGAATTCGCCATCGGAGGAGGGGATGA
Source organism: Nitrospira sp. (assembly GCA_029858925.1). Classification (GTDB taxonomy): domain Bacteria; phylum Nitrospirota; class Nitrospiria; order Nitrospirales; family Nitrospiraceae; genus Nitrospira_D. The sequence goes on along the minus strand of JAOUEB010000066.1, from coordinate 846 downwards.
ATTCTTCCAGGGACAGCTCGCGCTCCGGCGCCCCTTTGCGCCTGCGCCGCATGCGCAGGCAGGCCCGCGAGGCGATGCTATAGAGCCAGGTGGAGACCTGGGCCTCACCGCGGAACTTGTCGAATCCGCGGTAAGCGTTCAAAAAGGTTTCCTGCACCAGATCTTTCGCGGCGTCGGCTTCACCGCACAGCCGGCTCGCATAGCGGTACATCAGATCGACATGATCTTTATAGAGCGCATCGAATCGGCTCGGTGTATTCGGCGATACGGAGGACCGGTTGTCGGAGCTGCGTGGTGCGCGCGGGTGTCTCATAGACTGCGCAGTCTACGGAGGGATGAAAAAGAGAGTCAAGTGGGGCGTCAGGATGCGAGAGGCTAGTTCGGACGATGGAACTCGACGACTTCACCCTGCCCGTCGAGTACGACGGTGATTGGGCGGCCTTCCTTGAGGCCAGCCAAGGCGGGTTTTCCTCGATCCGTCGGATAAACCTGTTCGCCTTCCGGAGTCCAGAGCCTGACGCCGGCGCGATCCGGCGAGGCGAATTCGAGCGGGCCGGTTACAAAGCGGCGCACTGAAGATGCCGTATCGGGAGTCGCAAGGTCTGCCACCACGTTCCGGCGATGAATGCGGAGGGTCAAGGTCTGTCCCACCTTCGCATCCTTGATGCCGATCTTGGCATTGACGTTGACGACGCCCACAGGCGTCCTGAAGAAGATGAAGTTGGATTTCAGCTTGGAGACAGTGCCGGTCAGCAACAGCTGCGCGTCGGACGCGCCGGAAGGAATCTGTCCGATCTGGAGATCGAACTGCAAGTCGTGGACGCCGATGACGGCGCCGGTGTCGTC
>JAOUEB010000065.1 GCA_029858925.1 Nitrospira sp. | reverse complement strand
CGCGCCTTGCAACAACGGAGCGCTCTGCGAGTCCATGATGACCTTCACATCGCCCTTTTCGATAACCGTATCGTCCTCGGCCATCTTAGATTCGAAGGCCATCCCATATTGATAGCCATGACATCCTCCGCCGCGGACATACACTCGCAAGCCGACCACATCTTTTTCCTCGGCCATCAATTCTTTTATCTTTTGTTCCGCCACTTCTGTAATCGTAACCATTGTCTTCCTCCTATTTATCTCATCTCCAGATTCGCAACCCGCGCTCTGGGTTGGTTTAGTGTAACACCTCTCCGTCGAATATCAACACTCTAGGATTTCTGTCGCCTCTTTAGCTCGGAACTTCCCACTTGCCCCCCGGAACACGCACAATGACATCGCCCAGTACCTTCGCCTGGCACGCCAATCGATGCTGCGGTTCGCTCAAGGCTTCGCGATCCAGCAGATCTTGCTCATCAAAATCGATCTCGGAGAGCTGGTCCAGTCCTGCCTGAACCTCAACTCGGCACGTGGTACAGGAGGCATTGCCTCCGCAATCGTGATTCAAGGGAAGCCCCAGTGTTCTCGCCGCTTCTAGGAGGGAGGTGTTGACTTCCACCTCTCCGCTTCTTTCTCCGAAATACAGAAACGTCACCTGCGGCATCACGATCTCCTTACGAATGGGCTCCAACGCCGGCTGGTACGGCTCGATGCGGGCACCGCTGCAATCGAATATGGTCTTCATACTCCTGGCGGAACAGCTTCACGCTGCTCTGCACCAAGACCGATGCCCCCGTGACCAGGGTGCAGTAGCCTGTGCCTTTGACGAATCCGCAGAGTTGAAGAAGGCTATCGAGATCCTTTTGGGTTCCCTGGCCCTCTTCAATTTTAGCCATCAGCGCGGCCAGGTTGATCGTCCCCATCCTGCAGGGAGGACATTGACCGCAGCTTTCGTTCTTGAAGAAGTCTGAAAACTGGAGCGTCTTGGCGATCATGCAGGTCGCATCATCCACGACGATCACGCCGGCAGAGCCCAAGCCCGTTCCGGCCTTCTTCAATGAATCAAAGTCCATCGGCAGATCAAGCTGATCCGCAGTTACCATGGAAAAGGCCGGACCGCCTGGAAACACCGCTTTGATCTTGCGGCCTCCCGGCACGCCCCCTCCACATTGCTCAATCAAATTCCGTATCGTCACACCCATGGGCATTTCATACACACCGGGCCGATTGACCGCGCCGCTCAACGAAAACATCATCGTACCGGGACATCGTTCCGTACCGACCTGCGTAAACCACGCCGCCCCCTTGTGGAGAATTCGGGGAATGTTGCAGAGCGTCTCGACGTTGTTTACTAAAGTCGGCTTGCCGTAGAGGCCGAAGTCCGTTGGGTAGAACGGCGGCTTCTGCCGCGGCATGGCCGGACGGCCTTGCATCGACTCCAGCATGGCGGTCTCTTCACCTGCGACGTAACTACCGTGGCCTTCAAAGACTTGCAAATCGATGTCCCACCCGCTTCCCAGCACGTTCTTCCCGAGAAAGCCCCGCGCTTTCGCCTGCGCCAGCGCTTTTTTCAGATTCTCCCGTTCTTCATGATACTCATGGTTCACGTAAATGAAGGACGCCTTGGCCTGCACCGTATAAGAGGCAATCAGGCAGCCCTCGATCAATTGATGCGGCAAGGTTTTCAGCAAATAGCGGTCTTTGAATGTGCCCGGTTCGTGTTCGCCCGCATTGCACACAAAGTAGCGCTCTTGAACCCGGTGATTGAGAACCTTGTCCCACTTGACCCCGGTTGGAAATCCCGCGCCGCCTCGCCCACGAAGACCTGACTTCTTCAGCTCATCAACTACTTGCGTCGCCTTCAAATCTTTGACGCACCGTTTCCAGGCTTCATAGCCCCCGACCTTCAGGTAGCCGTCAATTTCCCATGGAGCGCCATCGAGCTTTTGAACAAGGCGTGGTTCTGCCGTGATCGACATTGTCCATCCCGCGTGAAAAATCACAACTTTGGAGCTGGTACTATACGGCTCCACGTCCACGTCAGTCAAGGCAACAGGTCTGTAATGGGCCTGAATCTCAAGCGGTTAGGGCTAGGGACCTATCGGACGCTGGGCATAGAGGGCTAAGGAGAACCAACGGGAAAGAGAGCACCCCCCTCACCGGTGGGGTCACCCCACCGGTGAGGAGCGGCTCTACTTGAAGTGACTGCCGGCCCCCATGAAGAACAGCATGGGGATCGAGAGCATGAAATTCACGCGCGAGGCCAACAGGGCAGTCCGCCCCCATTGGGCCATCTCCGGCGGCGCCGGTGTGCCTTGGGCCGCAGCCGTTACCGCCGCAATGATTTTCTTTTGGTTCGGCCAGATGATCCCATGGACATTGCCCATCATAATGATGCCGAGCAATCCACCGATCGCCACGGCCACAGCTCCTGTTCCGCCTCTGTGGTACATGGCACCATACAAGAGAACTCCGGCAAGTACCGTCACGGTCGCCCCGTGCCGAAACCAATTCAATGCCATGGGCATCAGCTTGGGGATCACAACATTCTTGGTCGGCCCATCCAAACTCTTCAAGAACGCGGCATTGATCAGGTTGAAGAAATACAAGATCCCGATCCACGTGATACCAGCCAGGAAGTGGATCCAGCGAATGATGACCTGGAACCAATCAGCTTCGCCCGCGCCTGTGCCGGTCATCCCGAGATATAAACCTATCAACACAGCGGTGAGCGCGAATCCCGCGATCATCGTCTGCGTCGGATTTTCAAGAAATTTCATAGCTCCCTCTCATCAAACGGTTTACGGCCATGCCGTTGTCTGTACTGTAGCCCTTCTCCGAATGTCAAGCACGCTAAGGAGTTTTGGTCCTCAATCCTATGTCTTTGGTTACTCGGGAATAGAAACAATGAATGGTTTGTCCCGCTCATGATCCATGACTATTGACCAGTGACCATCTTACGTCATGAGCCGGTCGACGGCGGCGCAGAGTTCTCGCACGGCGTGCGCCGATGCTTCCAATGCCGCTCGCTCGTCCACGGCCAGATCGTACTCCACGATCTCTTCCACACCGTTGCGTCCGATCCTGACCGGAACCCCCACGATGACGTTCTTTAATCCGTACTCACCTTCACAGAGAACCGAGCAGGGCATGACCCGCTTCTGATTTTTACAAATCGCTTCGACCATATCCACCGCCGAGGCCGACGGAGCATAGAAGGCGCTGCCTGTTTTCAAGAGACCGACGATCTCCGCTCCTCCATTGCGCGTCCGCTGAATAATCGCGTCTAGTTCGCTCTTGGACATCAGGTCTGAGACGGGCTTGCCCTTCACGGTGGTATAGCGTGGAAGCGGCACCATCGTATCACCATGGCCTCCCAATACCATAGCCTGCACGTCAGGCCCCGGCACATTCAATTCAGCCGCGATGAACGAGCGCATTCTGGCGGAATCCAAGATGCCGCCCATGCCGATGATTCTGGACTTAGGCAGCCCGCTGACACGACCGGCCACATGGACCATGGCGTCCAAAGGATTGGTGACCAGAATTAAAATGATGTCCGGGGAGCGAGACACCAATTCGGTCACGACGGATTTCACGATCTTCACATTGGTTGCCAGCAGCTCGTCGCGGCTCATGCCTGGTTTTCTCGGAATGCCGGACGTAATAACCGCGACCGACGAGCCGGCGGTTTCGTCATAGCCGTTGGTGCCGACCACGCGGGTGCTATAGCCGCACACCGGCCCGGCTTGCGAAATATCCAGCGCCTTGCCCTGCGGCATACCCTCGGCGATATCGACCAAGACAACGTCATAGGCGTCTTTCTCGGCCAAGCGCTGTGCTGTCGTTCCCCCGACATTCCCCGCACCCACCACAGTGATTTTTGGACGCCCCATTTCCACTCCTTCCGTCAAACGTCATCGGTCATTCGTCGCTCAAGAACGGAACCAGGATCTCGCATTGACGACTGACGGTTGACTAATGACCCCCCTCATGTTCTGTCCAGCCTGCCACTTTGAAGTTGATCGTGCAGACGAAATTCTCTCCGTCGTAAAAATTCACTTTGATTTTCTTCTTACCGTAGGTCTTGGCCAGAAATGCTTCGGGATTGTCGACCAATTCCTGATAACCGCCCGCCGGATATTCGCCCAAATCATGAAACACCACGATCATGCCCGCTTTCACTTCTTGCAGCACTTTAGCCCGGCAGCGGGGATAGACGTCCCAGAATTTGGCCTCGATCAGTTCCTTGGTCGGCTCCTGACGATCTTCGCCCGGCTTCAGCGGCTGCGCGAACTTGGCCAGGCGGCGGACATAGGGGTACTGATGGCCGGTAAATAGCTTGTAGAGCCAGGACGGAACTTCCGGTCTTTCTACTGGATCCGCCATCGAGTCTCCGTACCCCTCGCCTTGCGCGTCAACTACCTGGTCAGCCGGTGATACATGCGCGGCAATCGCGACGGCAGCGATTCCACGCGATCGATCACGGCAAACTGCACGTTGCCATACATGCGGCGCATGTAGACATCGGCCTCACGATCGATGGTCACACAAAATGGATTGATACCTTGCTGCCTGGCTTCCCGAAGCGCCGCCTTGGTGTCCTCCAAGGCATACTCGTCCTTATATTCGCCGTCCAGCGGCCGGCCGTCGCTCACAAGGATCAAGAGGCGGTGCATCGTGTCACGCGCCAACAACTTGGCCGAGGCATGACGGATGGCCGCCCCGTCGCGATTCTGCTGACGCGGACCGAGCCCACCCAGACGATGGGCCGTGACGGGTCCCAATCGCTCGTCGAAATCCTTGATCGTGAGAAAGTCGACCGCGGCGCGCCCTTGGCCGGAATAGGCATAGAGACCGTACTGATCGCCCACCGCCTCCAGCGCTTCACAGAGCAGCACGAGACTTTCCTTTTCGACATCGATCACCCGGCGTCCGCTGTCCAGCCGGCGGCTCGTCGATCCGCTGACATCGACCAAGAACGCCACCGCCACGTCGCGCTGCCGCTTCTCACGCTTGACATACACGCGGTCGCCTCCCTCCGAGCCTGCTCGAAGTTCTGCGGCTCTCCGCACGACGGCCTCGATGTCCAGATCATCTCCATCGGCCTGCCCTGCGACTCGGCGGAACGCCGGAGGACGGAGATGCTCGAAGATTCTTCGAAGCGATGTGATCGTACTCCGATGCGTCGCAAGGATCGCGTCCACGACTTCGTCCGACCCTGCCTCCGCCGGCCGCTCGACCACTAGGCACCAATTCACGCGGTAATCTTGAATCGCATGGTCCCACTCCGGATACCGGACCGCACGGGCATCATGAGCCGTCGATTCCGGCATCGGCTGCGGCTCGACGTCGAGCGCGAGCAATTCTTCGACAACAGACAGCGACTGCCCGCCGACGAGCACCTCCCTACCCATGGATTCCTCTCCGCCACGAACCATTCCCCGATCAGCCCTTGTTCGTTCGTTCGAACTTCCATGCGGACCACCCATCTGGTGCTGTTCCGTCTCCGTCCCATCGATAGGTTCGATCTGCTCCTGATCGCTTGTGATGAACTCAGGATTCATCGCGCCGCGATAGGCCCAATTGGTCACGGGACGGTAGTTGTCGCTCATTAGCTCCGAGGCGGTCGGCCCCACTCCAAGCTCCGCCGACTCCTCAGTTGCCTGGTTCGCTTCGATCATCTCGGCGCGAGGCGCCAAGAGTTCTTCCATCCTGACATAGAGATCATGGGCCAGACGAACGGTCTGCTCTGCCGTCGCCGTGGCCTGGAAAAGAGGCTGGCACATGGCCCACAGGACAGCAACTTCCTCTTGGACGGCATGGGGCACGGCAGAGGCAGCCGGCTCGCCCGTCGAGAGCCGCAACAGACAATCGATGATCAATTCCTTGGCCGTCAGCCCGTGGGCGGGATCGCGCGGGGTGACGGCTTCAGCGGCCAACTGCGCCAACTCACGCTGCAGACCGGGATATTCAGCCTGGAGCAAGAACTCGATGCGCGCGTCTTCCAGAACAATCCACATATCCTGCGCAAGACGCGGGTAGGGATAGAGTTGAAACAATGCTTTCAGCGTCTCCGGCATCGCTTGAGTCGATCGGCTATACCGTTGCCGCACGACTTGGACCAGATCGGCAAGGGACTCCAGCCTGAGCCGATAAGTTCCGAATTCCACGTGACCCGCTTCATGTGCCGCCATGACCAGATACAACCGCTCGTTTCCATCAGCCGTCGGATAGCGGCGAAGCATCGCCGGCAATGAAATCGTCCGTCCATCGGCGCTCACCGCCGCGCGGGCCGTCGAGGCTGCCGGCGAATCCGGCAACGCCGTAATGGTCACGTCCATTCCACAGAGCCCCTGGACAAAGAGTTTGATCCTGCGCGCGACGCTCCGAAGCGGGACACCGCTCATCGCCTCTTCAACCGACGCGAGCGCTTTCTGTGATTCCACTGCGAAATAGGCCCGTGCGCCTTCCCGACTGTAGGCCAGCACTTCCATTCCGGCCTTAAACCAGTTCTCGAACCGAGAGAGTGCGTGGGGCGCGTCACCGATCAGACCAATCACTTCGGGACAGCGCCGGAGGTAGCTCAATGTCCCCTCTGCATCCTGTTCAGCGAGCAGTGCGCCGTACTGCAACACTTTGACCTGCCACTCCTCTGCAGGCAGCGCGCGCAGCAAGCGAGGCGATTCCGCCAGCCATGTGACGCCGGACTGAGGCGAATGCTCGGCCAGCACGATCCCCAATGACAAGGCCTTCGAACGGACGATAGGACGCTCGATATCTCCCAAAATCATCGGGCTCGTCCGCATGAATTCCATTGCAGGCAAGTAATCCGGCTTACCGAATTCATTCGGCGCCACCAGTTTCATGCCAAACGACAGCCAGCTCCGTACTTCGCCGATTGGAAGCACAGACGCCACTTTGGGAATTTGGCGAATGTATTCGAGTCCGACGACTACGTCGACCGATGTCAGCTCAACGCCGATGTCGAGCCACGGCCGCACATCGCCGAGCGAAGAAACGGACAAAATCTGGGGCGTCACTCGCAGATATTCCAACGTCACGTTGGCGTCCCGATCGGCCATTTCCAACCCGATCTCAAGCACAGCCGTCCGTGCTTCAGGTGGTTCGAGCAGACCGAGAATCAGCGGACTCTCTTTGAAGTATTTGAGTGCGGTGGCGCCGGATGATT
>JAOUEB010000064.1 GCA_029858925.1 Nitrospira sp. | reverse complement strand
CCCGGAGGACTGGCTCTGGAATGAGCGCATCGATCGCGCGGCACCTGAAACGATTGAGAGAGGCGCGAGGGACTGGGTTGTAACCGTCAACAAGTTTAAGAATACCACACATCCGCTTCTTATGGCGAATGTTGTGCCGATACATCCCAAATCTTCGCCGGAAAGGGTATGTGGCGCTTGCAGCCCCGTGGTAGAAGCCGTGAGGCCAGCTGGAAGGGCATCACGGCGCAAAGTTGAGAATTAGTTGGCTGGATGAGCCATCGAGGGTAGCCTACAGCATGATGACGAGCCGTCGGATCATGATTGGGTGTGTGCTCGCGGTGGCCTCCGCATGGCCCGCGTTCTCATGGGCCGACTTCGATGCGAAAGTCCTTATGGTGCACGAAGGTGATCGGTTCACGATTTATCACGATGAGCAGCGGGAGATGATCTATCTGAAAGGTATCGACTGCCCTGAACTCAAACAGCCCTTTGGGAAGCAGGCGAGACGGGTCGCAGCCGCGTATGTGGAGAGTCGCAAAGTGGTAATTCGGGGGCTGAAGCGAGACCGGCAAGGAAGAATGACGGCCGATGTGCTGCTGGAGGATGGCCGGAATATCGCCCATGAATTGATTAAAGAAGGGTTGGCTTGGGCACGAGTCCAGTTTCGAGATGACCAGAGCTTGAATGATATGGAAGAACTGGCCAGAGCGGCCCACAGGGGGCTCTGGGCCGACCCAAATCCAGTGCCGCCATGGAAGTGGAAAGCGCCCAAGAATATCGGCCGAAAGTTTTCCAATTAGCGACATCTCTGCCAAGCGACTATCCCGCACTATTCATGAGCGCTTCTACTGCAACCGCCGAAACGCCGCTCTCTTTCTCGTCGTTCGTATCTCGTTAAGCGGGCTTCACGAGGAACAGATTCAAAAGCGGTTTCAATAATCGTGAAATGAGAATCCGGCCTGAGTCGGCCTGAAGTCCAACTTCATCTTCCAGCCGCGCTCCCTGAAGCAATGTTTTCGGCGGACGGATGCTTCCGGAATTCCCGATCCGAACAATGTGTGCTTTCATGTGAATCCCCTCATGGGGGCCCTTACGATCACCTGGCTCGGCCTACAGCAAACTGGAAGCCGCTGATTTACAAGCGCCCGATGGGTTGTTAGGATGCGCCGCATGAATGCGGCAGTGAATTTTCTCTGGGTGGTGCTCTCTCTCCTAGGTGCGGTTGCTCTGGCCCACGTCGCCGGCGCAATTAGTCCTCACGAGAAAGTAAATGGCCTCTGGCTCGTCGTCGCGGCTGGGTGCATTTATGTACTGGCCTATCGATTCTACGGCCGATGGTTGGCCAGGCGGGTTGTCGAACTCAACAACCAGCGTGTGACGCCTGCTGTCCGGTTGAACGACGGAGTAAATTTTCACCCGACGAACAAAGTGGTCCTGTTCGGTCATCACTTTGCCGCGATCGCCGGGGCAGGGCCGCTATTAGGTCCTGTGCTGGCTGCGCAGTACGGGTTTCTTCCGGGATTTCTTTGGCTCGTGATCGGCGCGGTGCTGGCTGGGGCGGTGCAGGACTTCATCATCCTTGTGGCGTCGATGCGGCGTAATGGGCGCTCGCTGCCTGAAATTGCGCACGATGAACTCGGCTCTGTCACCGGCACAGCAACAGCGGTGGCGGTGCTCTTCATCGTGGTGGTGGCGCTGGCCGGGCTGGGCTTCGCGGTGGTGAATGCGCTCTTTCACAACGCCTGGGGTACGTTCACGATTGCAATGACGATTCCGATTGGTTTCATCATGGGCTTCTATCTCCAGAAGTTTCGCCCTGGCGCGGTGCTGGAAGTGTCGATTCTTGGCGTGGTGTTGCTGATTGCCGCGGTGTTGTTCGGTCGCGTCGTCGCGCAGTCGTCCTATGCTTGGCTCTTCGAGTTCGACAAATCGGCGCTGGTGTGGTTGCTGGCTGGGTACGGCTTCCTCGCGTCGGTGCTGCCGGGCTGGATGCTGTTGGTGCCGCGTGGGTATCTCAGCACCTTTATGAAGCTTGGCGTGGTGTTTCTGCTTGGGTTCGGTGTGATTCTCATGGCGCCGACGATTGAAATGCCGCGTGTGACGGCCTTTGCCGACGGAGGCGGGCCGATCATTCCTGGCACGCTCTTCCCGTTTCTCTTTATTACGATTGCCTGCGGGGCTGTGTCGGGTTTTCACTCGCTGGTGTCCTCCGGCACGACGCCGAAGATGATCGAGCAGGAATCCCAGGCGGTGGTGGGCTATGCGGCGATGCTGCTAGAAAGTTTCGTCGGCGTGATGGCGTTGATTGCGGCGTCGGTACTGATTCCCGGCGACTATCTGGCGATCAATACCACGCTGGGCGACGAGGCCTTGGCTGCGATGGGTTTTGCGCCGGAGCGGGTAGGGGAGTTGTCGCAGTTGGTAGAGGTGGATGTGGCGGGGAGACCAGGCGGCGCAGTGTCCTTGGCCGTCGGCATGGCGTCGATTTTTGCGGCATTGCCCGGCATGGCCGGGCTGATGGCCTATTGGTACCAATTCGCCCTGGTGTTTGAGGCGCTATTCATCCTGACGACGATCGATACGGGAACGCGTGTGGCGCGCTATCTCATTCAAGAAATGGCGGGGCGAGTCTATGCGCCATTTCGCCGCATGAATTGGTGGCCCGGTGTGCTGCTGAGCAGCGGCCTGGTGGTCGGGGCCTGGGCCTATTTGATCGGGACGGGGAACATTTCGACGATCTGGCCGATGTTCGGCGCGGCGAATCAGCTGCTCGGGACATTGGCGCTTTGTATCGGGACCACGGTTTTGATCAAGATGTGGAAGTCGCCCTATCTGTGGGTGACGGCGGCGCCGATGCTGTTTGTGGGGGCCATCACACTGACCGGCTCCTATGAGATGTTCTGGATGTTTCTCAAGAAGGCCGGGACGTTGTCTGCAGGGCAGTCATTCCCGCTTTATCTGGACGCCGTGTTGGTGGCGGCGGTGGCGATTCTGGGGATGATCGTCTTGAGCGACAGTATGAGACAGTGGTATGGCTACGTGGTGTTGAAAAGGCCGTTTACGAGCAGCGAAGTGGTGGTGATGGCGGGAGGCGGGTCGGCGGGGCGGGTGCAGACAGCGATTCGGCGCGATGAGGAGAAGAGCTTTAAGCTGCCGCACGGGACGGGATGTTGTTGAGAGCAGCATGGTCAATCTCTCTTGCTCGCGCCCGCGCACTCTGGATCAATCGAAATGTGAATTATGGGCGGTGCTCGGTGCATGCGCGCAGTGGGAGATCGACCATGCCGCTCTGCTTATGTAATGGAGAAGAAGGAGGAAATCGTGGCTGAGCAGTTTTCGTTCGATGTGGTGTCGGAAGTGAATATGCAGGAGCTGAAGAATGCGTTGGACCAAGCGACGAAGGAAATCAAACAGCGCTTCGATTTCAAGGACACGAAGACGGAGATCGTGCTGAAGGAAAAAGAGAAGGAGCTAGTCGTGGTGTCGGATGACGACTATAAGCTGAATGCGGTGCTGGACATCATCAAGGGCAAGTGTGTGAAGCGCGGCGTGTCGCTGAAGGCCTTCGACTACGGCGCGGTGGAGCCAGCGTTGAGTGGAACCGTGCGGCAGACGGCGAAGATTCAGAGCGGACTTGCGGTAGAAAAGGCCAAAGAGATTACAAAAGCCATTAAGGAGTCGAAATTGAAAGTGCAGGCGCAAATTCAGGGCGAGCAAGTCCGGGTGCTGAGTAAAAGCAAAGACGACTTGCAGGGAGCGATCGCGTTTCTCAAGGGCGAAGATTTCGGCATTGATCTGCAATTTACCAACTATCGATAGGATGTGGCGGCCGAGGACGCCTTCATTTAGCGGCCCTCGTATTTCTCGCTTTGCCGGATGTTATGAAAAGGCTCGTTGGCCTCCTGTTGCTCCTGATTGGATTGCCGCTGGTGGGTTGCAATCGCAGCGATCCGATCGTCGTCATTCAGCTCCATCCGAAGAATCCTGACATCATCTACGTCGCCACGAACGACTACATCTATAAGACCCGCGACGGCGGCCAGACCTGGGCGAATCTCTCCAGAGGGATGAGCTATTCGCGTGTCATCGCCATGGCGATTGATCCGACCTATCCGGCCACGGTCTACGCGGGCACGAAGGGTGATGCGGTCTACAAGAGCCATGACGGTGGGCAGCGCTGGACGTCGATGCGCGCGGGGCTGGATGATGCCACGATCACGTCGGTCGTCAATCAGTTTCTGTTCGACCCCGCCGACAGCCAACACATCTTTCTTGCCACTACGATGGGAGTGTTTGAAACGAAGAACGGCGGCGAGAATTGGACGAAGCGCATGGAGGGGATGAAGGAAGCGCTGATGGTCGTGGCGATCGGGATGGACCAGACCAGGCCTTCCATTCTCTACGCGGGCACCAGCGGCGGCGTGTACAAATCGGTCGATGGCGCGGGTCATTGGGAGAAGGTGAACAACGGGCTGGTGCCGCCGGGCATGGTCAAGACGTCTCGCGCGCTCAATGTGACGGCGATCCATGTCGATTCTTACGAGCCGGATACGGTCTATGCGGCGACGTTGGCGGGTTTTTATAAAACGACCGACGGAGCGAAGTCCTGGATACGGGTGGCGGAGTCACTCGCGGATCAAATGCTGATGGGGATGGTGCTGGATCGCACAAAAAAAGGCGTGATCTATCTTGCCGGGCGGGACGGGGTGCATCGGAGCGAAGATGGCGGCGTTACCTGGACAACGCTCAATAGTGGATTGTCGACCACCAATGTCCGGTCGATCGCCCAGAGTGAGACTGACCCCAAGCTCTTCTACGCGGGCACGAACGGCAGCGGACTGTATCGCAGTCGTGATGCCGGTGAGAGGTGGGAACCGATGCCGGTCACGGCGGAGAAATAATTGGGGCAGAACCTAACGGCGGTTGCTGTTGAGGTCCGAGTCTCCGATGGAAGGGCCGACTCCACGGCGTGGAACGGCCGACGATCCGTCCCGATTTTGCGCGTTGTCGATTTCGAATCCTGTGCTGTTGGGAATCACGGTATCTTGAAGGTCTGCCCCGGGCCTACGCGGCAACTGACTGTCCTGAATATCATCGCCTCTTCGTGGACGCAACGATTCCCCCACATTGCTGTACGGAGAGACTGAGGCGCCGATATCCGCTCCGAAGTTTGCATTCAGCTTGGTGTCTTCAATATCTCCGCCCACTTTGGGTCGCAACGTGGTGTCCTGAATGTCCATGCCGGTGGGCGCCGACGCCGGCGGCTTTTTCGCGTTGAACTCTTTCTTGATCGTGTCCTCTTCTTCTTGTATCTGCTGCTTCACCCGGCCGCTTTGCTCATACTCTACTTGGTCGAGACCTTGTTGAGCGTCACGCAATTTATCCAGCCGGTCCTTGAGGGCAAGCAGGTCATTCCTTGCTCGCGCCACTGTGCCGACGATCTCGCTGAGGGTGAATTGACGGGCGAAGGTCCCAAGTTTTGGAGCTTGCCCAGGGCCTCCACTCAAGCCGCCGCTTCCCGTTCCATCGCCTGGGCCAGTGCCTGGGCTGCCGTCCGCGCGGCTTCCGATACCGAATCCCGCCGAATTGTAGATGCCCTTTTGCTGGACTGCTTTGAGGACGTGGCTCGCTTCGTCGATCAGATCGATGATTTCGCTTGGGGCGTCGTCTGAGATTAAACAGCAGGACAGGAAGGTCCGGTATCGATCGGAAAACTTTGAGGCAGCGCTCTGCAATTCCGCGATTTTTATTGGGTCGCGATCTGGAAGGTCGTAGCCTTGATTTCTTGCGCGCTCTCGAAGCGACTCATGCGCTTGTTGGTCGTACAGAGGGTGACAGCCTGGACCTTGCTTGGTTGCGATCTGTTGATCCTGTGTTTTCCCGGGGCACCAGAAAATAGGGGCGGGGGGGTTCAGGGGGTTATCGGGATTGAAGTCTTTGGCTGACGACTCGCCGGGAGTAAAGAGAGATCCGATGAGAACAGTGAGCGAGAAAATGGAAGCCCTCTGCTGTGTTAGTGCGTTTGGCTTAGACATACCAATATTTTCCATCTCATGCCCTGAGAAGTCAACGAATCCCCAAGACTCTGTCAACCCAATTTAGAAATGTCCGCTTTCTTCCCAAGTAGAAATGTCCGGTTTATGTGATGCCCGCTGCCGCGTGTGTTGTTCCTTTCGACAGCAGGCGTTTGCGCCACGGATGAGCCGAGGTCGGTTTGACCGGACGCCGAGGGACTTGGGCCTTGGGAGACACAGCCACTCTCTCGGGACGAGCGGGGATGGCGTGATAGTTCAGTGGCCGGCCATTGTGGGTCATCCGCATCGTCCCATCCACCCGCTCTTCGACGATGACGTGGGCCGCTCGGACATTGGTCCGCACTTGATAGAGCTGCCCGTGGTGGGCCACCGTCCAGTCACGGCGCAGACATCGTGTCGTTTGTATGCACAGGCTCCGCTCCAGCTCGCGCCTCGCAGGACGAGGCCGATGCAGATCAGTGGGCTGCGCAGGCTGAACCGAGAACCGTTGATTGTAGATCGGCAGATAGCCCTTCAGAAACTGATTCGCCGCCTCCAGCGTGGAGACATCCGCGAGCCGCATCTCCTTGATCAGCCGATCTTGAAACGTCTTAAAGAGCCGTTCCACCCGCCCCTTGGCCTGCGGCGAGTGGGCCGCGATGAGCTCGACTCCTAGCTCGTCCAGCGCCCGGCCAAACTGACTCCGGGGCTTCGTCCCGGCCAACTGCTCCTCCACCGTCGGCTCGGCGGGCGACTGATAGGTCGTATGCTTATCCGCATAGAGCGCCAGCGGCAGCCCATACTGCCGCACGTAGCGCTGGAAGCTATCCATCGCTGGCCGCGTCCCTTCGTGGTCATAGCACTGCGCAACGACGCGACTGCTGGCATCATCGATATAGGCCATCACGACGCACGCCGGCCCGCGTCCCTCAAACCAGTCATGGTGCGAGCCATCGAGTTGCACCAGCTCACCCACATGTGCCTTCCGCGCCCGCCACGCCCGATGCGGTCGTTTGCGGCGTCGGAAGTGGGTCACGCCTGTGGCCAGCAGCCAGCTCCGGAGCGTCTCCGCGCTCAGCGTAATTCCATCCCGCTCCGCCAGCTTCTCCGCCGCCAACGTCGGCCCCCAATCCCCATACTGCGTGGCATACAACCTGAGCACCTTGGTCTTGACCGATGCCGTAATCCGC
>JAOUEB010000063.1 GCA_029858925.1 Nitrospira sp. | reverse complement strand
ATTGGGGCCTTTCTTGGACAGCAGCAACAGCGGGCGGCGAAGGCTATAGCGGCCATCCTTGACGGTCGGACCCTCCGGCTCCACTTTATCCACCGGCAGCAAACGGACGGCGACGCCGCTCGTGACCGCAGACAGGCCGGTGCTCAAGGAGATATAGGCCGCTGCCGAGAGCGGTGGAATAGTTCCGGCCACTGTTTTCAGGACCTCCTCATCCGGACCGATCGTCTTGGCGGCATTGGATTTGTTTCCGGCAATTCCAAGCTGGGCCTCGAAGGCGTCGCGGATGTTCTGGATGCGCGGCCGGTCGATCAGGACAATCTTGGTTTCGGGCCCGCCCAATTCAGCCCAATCGGTGATCTTGCCGGAAAATATGTCGGCGACTTGCTGCTTGGTCACGTCTTTGGTGAAGTTAGACAGGTGCACCAAGATGCCGATGCCGTCCCATCCGATCTGTGTGGCAGCCAGCGGCGGATGCGGGGCGCCTGTAACGGCGATGTGGGCCTCGCCCGTTTGGACCAACTCCAGCGGGTTGGAATTGTCTTCCCATAGCACGTCGACGAAGGCGCGTGGATTCGCTTTCTCGAAGGCGCGCGCCAAGGTTTCTATGGTGACTTGCTCAGGTCCGTTGCCGGCGATGACGAGGCTTCCGGTAATTTCAGAGGCTCCGATGGGACTCGCCAAGAAAGTGACGGCCAGGACCATTATCCCGGCAAGATGATGGGACGCGGGAGAGTTCGGCGCGCGAAGACGACAGGGGCGGCCCATCTTATCTCTCAGAACCTGGGTCTGCCCCCGAGGCAGTGTTTGAATCGAAGGAGGTGTTCGGTGGCGGCACATTGCGTTTAGCGTTTAGCGGCGGCAGTTTGGCAAATCGTTCCATCCGCTCGTTGTTCATAGCAGCGGCTTTGATCTCGGCAAAGCCAGGTTTATGATCGCCGACGATTTTAGATGAAAAGGAAGAAAGGAGTCTGGTCGCCTGCCGAGCCTGGCACGACGGGCATTCCGTGTCTTCGATTCTGTCGTGAATGGACTGGGTGGCTTCAAACTGCGTGGAACAGGCTTCGCAACGATATTCATAGAGAGGCATGGCCTACGCGTCCTTTTCCGGCCGGATCACGGACAAACCGTTCATCACTGTGGGATATCGATGAACGCTCTTGACCGGCCCGCAATGTTGCGTTTATTGTAGCACAGTTGTGCGCGTCAACTACCAGTGTCACAGGAGGGTTCCGATGTCAGTGCTGCTTCGGCGATACAAAGGCAACAACGGGATGATGCAAGAAGAACGAATTGATGACGACGATCGAATTGAGCGCTACATGCGGCTCTTCGAGAAGGACGATGTCAAAAAGTTACAGACGGGCGTCAAGGTGTTCATCGAGAAGGATGAGTGGCAGCTCATTCCGTAAGGACGTGAGGGGTCAGGAGATAGGGGGAAGGGGCCGGCGGCTGACAGATACTCCTCACCCCGTGCACCTCACAGGCCCCGCATGACTTACTGGGTTCATATCGCGCGCTCTATCGACCGGGTGACGTTGCACCGTGATCGGTGCTCCGAAGTGCCGTCGAATTCCTCCTCCAGTGATTTCTGGGAGGGAGGCTGGTTTGACTATGCCGACAAGGACCGGGCGCTTCGCGCCATGGAACAGGCGGGAGCGAACGAGCAGCGGCGCTGCCCATTGTGCAAACCCTAGAAGTAACAAGTGCTGAGTTATGTAACCCCGGTTTTCACTCGGCACTGTTCAAATTATGCCACGCTTTGCGCTACTCCTGACGACCGTGATCTGGGGGGCCACGTTTCCAGCGACCAAAGCGGCCCTTGAACAAATCCCCCCGCTCTCCTTCACCTTTCTGAGATTTTTGTTGGGCGCCGCCCTCGTTGGGGCCTGGTTTCTGCTGATAAAGCGGCGGCTCCATTGTGGGCGCGAGGTGCTGGTCGCAAGCGCAGTAGCCACCGTCTTTCTCTTTCTTGGCTATACACTTCAAACCGTCGGTCTTCAGTACACCAGCGCATCCAATTCCGCCTTTCTGACGGCGCTGTATGTGATTTTCGTGCCGTTGCTCCTCAAGCGGTTCGGTGGCCGATCGCTGATTGCTACGGCGATTGCCGTGGCCGGGCTTTGGCTGCTGGTGAAGCCCAGCGCGGCTATGAATGTCGGCGATCTCTTGACGCTGGGGTGCGCGGTGGCTTTCGCCGCTCACATCGTCTGTCTGGAACGGTTCACCCGGGTGTTCGATGCGCCATCGTTGTTGGCATGGCAGATGGCGGCGATGACGCTGCTGTTCATTCCGATCACGTGGTGGGAACAGGCCCCGGCGAGCGCTTTTGCGCCGACCGGTGTGTTGCTGATCGCGCTCCTCATCACCGGTGGATTGGCGACCGGCGCCTTTGCGGTGCAGATGTGGGCGCAACAGGTGGTCCCGGCTCAGCAAGTGGCGCTGGTCTTTGCCTCTGAGCCGGCCTACGCAGCCTGGCTCTCGTGGTATTTTCTCGGAGAGACGCTGGATCTTCAAGGGTGGATCGGCAGCGCATTGATCTTATCGGCGGTGATTATCGGAGCGCTTGAGCCCCGAACGAAATCTCAGCCGCCTTCAGCTGCCATTCCACAGACAGCCTGAGCGGCTGGTGAAGAAAGTTACGGTTGATGAAAACTGAAGCGGCGCGAACGGTCTAATGTTTCGCTCAGCCGTAACCGGACATCACCTTTTTCAATGCAAGGAGTCACATGGCACAAAAGTTTGGAAACGCTCGCTGGGTCCAGGAAGGGTTTCTTGATAATCGCATTGAAGGAACCGTTGTCGGTCGAATCGTCTTTGCTGCCATCGGGGCGGTGGATTTCTATCTGCGAGGCAATTTCAAGGCCGATATCGAGGGAGAGGTCATTCAGTTTCGGAACGGCCGGTTTGAAGACGAGGACATGGCCGGACAGGTGATCGGCGATATGGAAAATCCGCAGGTGGGTACAGTCAACCTGATCTCTTTCGATCCGCATCCGAATCTTACGCCGCATCCCTATGTGGAGTGGTTCTCGCTGAAAAAAAATCACTATCGGTTCGAACTCAATCCCGGCGAAGCCTGGATTGTGCCGGCGGATGAACGTGGTGAGATCGACGAGGAAAGCCGGAGGATTCGTGAACGATCGGCCGTTCAGTCACCTGAACGGCCGACGGCCAATGACGAGACAGAATGGGTATAGTCCAAAGCTGACTGAATGGGTCAGGCTAGGATTTTCTCGGTCTGTGCTGGAACCGGAATCGTTATCTCAATCGGCCGTTTGAGGGCGCCGAGATCCGAGTCCTGTTTGCTCTTTCCTTCCCGCACGTACTCAGGCACATCACGAATATCCCATACGAGTCCAAGCCGCTCGAGCAGCTTCAAGCCGTAGTAGGTCATGTCGATTTCCCACCAATAGAACCCCTGTCTGGTGGAGGCGGGGTAGTAATGGTGATTGTTGTGCCACCCTTCCCCCATGGTGATGAGGGCAAGGAAGAAATTGTTGCGGCTGTCGTCGCCGGTCTCGTAGCGCTGCGACCCGTAGACGTGAGAGAGCGAATTGATCGTGAATGTGCCGTGCGCGAGCGCAACGGTCGAAATGAAGAATCCCCAAATCAGCATCTGGGGTCCGTTGGTGCCGAGGTCGGGAGCCTTGGCTTCCAGCAACATGCCTAACCCGAACATGGCGAATCCGGTGAGGATCGGAATGAGGACGTCGAAACGATCGAGAAACCGCAGCTCCGGAAACTTTAAAAAATCGGCGATGGCCTTGAACCGCGGGGCATAGTGCGTTTGCGACATAATCCAGCCCATGTGCGACCAGAGAAATCCTCCCTGGCGCGGGGAGTGCACGTCGTCCGGCGTATCGGAGGCGATATGGTGATGGCGATGATGGCTTGCCCACCACAGAGGCCCGCGCTGCGCGCAGGTTCCGCCAAGGATGGCAAAGGCGAACTGAACAGTGCGGGAGGTCTTGAACGTGCGGTGTGAAAAGTATCGGTGGTACCAACCGGTGATGACGAACATCCGGATGAAATAAAACGCGACGGCTACGGCAAGGGCAGTCCAGCTCCATCCGACGAAGAAGACCCCAAAGCACATGAGATGGACCCCGATGAAGGGAAGGCTGCGGACCCAGTCTACCTTGGGTGGGCCGTCCAGTTTCATATGCTCCAGGCCGGCCCACGCATCAAACCAGCGAAGGAGTGAGTAGATGCGATCCCAGCCTGTCTTCGATGTGGGCATATACTGTAAGTCAGACATTCGATTACCTCCTGAGCCAGGGACCAGCGGATTCACGGCGTAAGAAAATAACCTGCTGGTGTCCCGATGAATAGTCTCGCGGCGCTTGTTTGGTGAAGAAGATGGCGGGCCGCAAAGGCGGACTCACTACAACGAAAGGCGATGCAAGGTCCAGCTGTATGATTGGTTGTCATTATACACATCATGTAGAGGAAAGTGAATCCGTTTTCTTCCCACGCGATCCAAGGCCCATCTTTATTCTACCGGAATGGTCGAGGCTGTCCACCATTTGTCCAAGTTTGCCGAACGCCGAGCCGGACGATCACTTGAAATTTGACAGCCTTGCCCTCGCGTCTCTAAAATGCCGCCCCATGATGAATGATCGATTTCTCAAAGCTTGCCGGCGTGAGCCGGTCGATTGCACGCCGGTGTGGTTTATGCGTCAAGCCGGGCGTTATATGTCCGAATACCGGGCCTTGCGCGTCAAACATTCGATTCTTGAGATGTGCAAGACGCCGGAGTTGGCGGCCCAAGTCACGCTTCAGCCGATCGACCGTTTCCCGCTGGATGCCGCGATTATTTTCGCCGACATTCTCCTGCCGTTGGAGCCCATGGGGATCAGCTTGGAGTTCGCCCAAGGCGAGGGGCCGGTCATCCACAATCCGGTCCGCGACCGCGCGGCGGTGGAACGGCTCAAGGTGGTGGACGGCGGCGAGCTGGAATACGTCGCTGAGGCGATCAGGCAGGCCCGAAAGGCGCTCAATGGACGAGTTCCCCTGATTGGGTTTGCTGGCGCGCCGTTCACGCTGGCTAGCTATGCGATTGAGGGCGGCGGATCGCGCAACTACTTGCACACGAAACAGATGATGTATGGAGATCCGACCGCGTGGCATGCGCTGATGGACAAGTTTTCGCGGGTCATCACGAGTTATCTCAAGCGGCAGATCAAGGCGGGGGCTCAAGCGATTCAGCTCTTCGACAGCTGGGTCGGCTGCCTCTCAGCCGGCGACTATGCGGAATATGTCAAGCCGCACGTCCAGGGGATTTTCGAGGGGCTCAAGCATGAAGGGGTGCCGCTGATTCATTTCGGCACCGGGACGACGGCCATTCTCCGGCAGATGCGCGAGGCGGGGGGCGACGTCATCGGGATCGACTGGCGCGTGCATTTGGATGAGGCCTGGGCGATGGTCGGACACGATCGTGCCGTGCAGGGGAACCTGGACCCGCTTGTCTTGTTTGCGCCGCTTCATGAAATCGAACGCCGAGTCGAGGATATTTTACGGCGCGCCGGCGGGCGCGCCGGCCATATTTTCAATCTAGGACACGGAATCCTGCCAACGACGCCGATCGATCACGTCGCCGCGACGATCGACATGGTGCATAAGCTCAGCCAACGGTAGGGGAACGTGAAGCGCCACTCGTGAAGCGTATCTCGTATGCAAGCGCTTCACGCTTCACGAACGACGAGGAACGATGCAGGAGTCGAAACGTCCCACCGCAATTCTTTTGATGGCCATGGGTGGGCCGGATTGTTTGGAGAATGTCGAGCCTTTTCTCCTCGATGTGCGGGGAGGCCGGCCGACGCCGCCTGAACTCGTGGCGGAGATTCGCGAGCGGTACCGCGCAACTGGCGGGAAATCTCCGGCTGTCGGCATTACGCAGAATTTGGCGAAGAAGCTGGAGCAGCGGTTGAACGAATCCGGCGGCGATCGATACCGCGTCTATATCGGGTTGCGGCACTGGCATCCGTTTATCAAGGACGCCTATGCCGAGTTGCTGAAGGCAGATCCTGAACGCGTGATCGGTTTCTGTATGGCGCCGCAGCAATCTTCGCTCAGTACCGGCGCGTACCGGAAAAAAGTTGAAGAGGCGCGCGCGGCCTTTCAGAGCGTCGTGCCGGTCAGTTATGTCGGCAGTTGGCACACCCATCCAAAATTAATTGCGGCAATCGTTGAACGCATCGCCGAGGCGCTGTTGAAATTTCCGGCCGAGGTGAGGGGGGCCGTGCCGGTGTTGTTTACGGCGCACAGTTTGCCGGAACGAATTGTGGCGATGAACGACCCCTATCCCGAAGAAGTGAAAGGCACGGTGGAAGCCGTGACGGCATTATTGGGACCTCAGCCAACCACGTTTGCCTATCAGAGCCAAGGGCGGTCGAGCGAGCCGTGGCTCGGCCCGACCGTGGAGTCGAGACTGAAGTCGTTGCGCATGGAAGGGCATCGACATGTGCTTGTCGCGCCGGTCGGATTTATTTGCGACCATGTGGAAACGCTCTTCGACATCGATATCGAATTGAGGCAGCTGGCTGTCGCACAAGGCATGCAGCTTGAGCGAATGGCCATGCTGAACGACCAGCCGGTCTTGGTCGAAACTCTACTGAATATCGTGGCTGCGCACGAAACCTCCCTTTGTCTTCAGTCGTGACTCGACCCCGTACAGTAGTCATCGTCGGCGGCGGGATTTCCGGCCTTGCGACTGCCTTTGCGTTGCAGGAACAGGCGGCTGCAGGCGGGCTGTCCATTCGCTGTATCGTCCTCGAATCCGGATCGACATGGGGAGGAAAGATCGTCACTCACCGGGTCGGCGATTTGGTTACCGAGGCCGGCCCAGATTCCTTTCTCTCCCAGAAACCGGCCGGTCTCGCACTCTGCGCGAAACTGGGTCTGAACGACCAGCTCATCAATACCAATGTCACGGGCAAGAAGGCGTTCGTGCTGCATCGTGGACGGCTCCACGAATTGCCTGAGGGGCTGGTTTCGTTTGTGCCGAAGGAGCTGGGGCCGTTTCTACGGAGCGGGTTGCTCAGTTGGATGGGTCTGGCGCGCATGGGGTTGGATGTCATCGTGCCGCGCAGTTCGTCGGGGGGCGATGAGTCGTTGGCCTCTTTTTTCCGGAGACGGTTCGGTGCCCAAGCGTTCGATCGCGTGCTGGAGCCTCTTATGGCGGGGATCTACGCC
>JAOUEB010000062.1 GCA_029858925.1 Nitrospira sp. | reverse complement strand
CTTCTGCGTCTTGAGTTGCCGATAGCCCCGGCCCTGCAACACCTGGATCATGGACAGCAATGCGGCATCCTGTGTCAAGAGCGGCTCTGTCGCCACCCGGACGGCTTCATAGCGCAGCACCGCCCGGAAGCTCTCCCCCGCCCGCTCCAACTCGACGGGCCGGCTAAATCCCCGTTCTCGTTCATCGAGTCCGGCCAGCTGATGCGTATCGCACCCCTCTGCGCCCATAGGTCATGTCCATGCGCGAAACACCGCCACGAGATCGCTCAGCGCGATCGTTTTGTTGCGGAGCACCGTCCGCTCGGCCTGCACCGCATCGAGCAACGCCTTATCCGTCGAACCGGATTTTACACAAGAGGCGCCCAGCGACAGAATACGGTCGCACTCTTCGTCGAGCTTCTGTTTCACGACCGGATTGACCGAAAGTACGTCCATGAGTTGCTGTCTGGTTTGGGCAAGATGCGACTGAAGCTCCGCCTCCGGAAAACTGGCGCGCACGGCTTCATCGACACAGCGGTCGAGATATTGAGTCAAGAACACATAGAGACGCACGAGCGCAGCGGCGAAATCAGTTTGATCTTTGGCGGTCATAGCCATGAAATCCTCCGTAACGTACCACGCATCTCACAATATCGTCGTTCGTGAAGCGCGGGAAGGAAAGAGACTGCCCACTTCTTTGTTTGCGAGATACACGATACGCTTCACGAGATACGCGCGTCTCGCTCAGCCCGCTTCACGATCTACAGTACCACTTTCACATCATTGCCCTCGACCTTTACCTGATAGACTTCGACCTTGCCCGATGGATTATTCTCGCAGGCGCCGGTCGCCACATTGAATTGCCATCCATGCCAAGGACAGGTGACGACACTCCCTTGAACCTCCCCTTCGCCCAGCGGCCCTCCGCGATGCGCACAGGCATTGTCGATCACATGAAACACACCGTCCACATTGAAGACGGCCAATGCTTTGCCGTTCACTTCAGCCACCACGCCGTGGCCCGGTTGCACATCGGACGTTCCCGCCACCCGCACATACTCCGCCATAACCGTCCTCCCCTCGCGTTGATCAGTTCGTCGCAAACGGCTGCTTGATTTTCTTGAGCAAACTGTCGATGGACGAGCCGCTCTTGTCGGCTCCACCGACTTCGCCCATGATCTTCTTGGCAATCTCCCGAAAAGCCTCGGCCTGTGGCGAGGCCGGATCGGCCACGACGATCGGATGTCCGCTGTCCCCCCCGTCGCGGATGGCCGGATCGATCGGAATGCGCCCGAGGAAGGGGATTCCGAGCTTCTCAGCCGCCCGCTCCCCACCCCCGTGCGAAAAGATGTCCGTCCGCTCGCCGCAATGGCCGCACACGAAGAAGCTCATGTTTTCGATAATGCCCAGCAGCGGCACATTCACCTTCTGGAACATGGCCATGCCCTTGCGCACATCGTAGAGCGCAACTTCTTGTGGTGTCGTCACGGTGATCGCGCCGGCCAACGGCACCATTTGAGAGAGCGACAGCTGCACATCGCCAGTGCCGGGCGGCAAATCGATCAGCAAATAATCGAGGTCGCCCCACAACACATCGCGAAAGAACGCTTGGAGATATTGATGGACCATGGGACCGCGCCACACAAGCGGGGCCTCTTCCGGCACGAGAAACGCCATAGAGATGAGCTTCACCCCATAATTTTCCACCGGCACAATCTTGCCGTCCTGCTGTTCCGGTCCCTTATCGCTCCCCATCATCATCGGAATATTGGGCCCATACAGATCGGCATCCAGCAGTCCGACTTTCGCGCCGGCCAGCGCGAGCGCGCAGGCGAGGTTCGACGCGACGGTCGATTTGCCGACGCCGCCTTTGCCGCTGCTGACCGCGATCACATGCTTGACGTCTGGAATGAAATTAGCGGCCGCTTGCCCGCCCTGGGCATGTTCATCTGCCATAATCTAACCCTCCTTCACTCCCCGTCACGCATCCGGCCGTGACGCTGATATAGGACAAGCATCCTTCATCGACCACGTCATCATAAGCGATGCAGTGAGGGAAATGAAATGGGCCGGTCGGACCATGACTCGTCTGGCCCAACCGGGACATGCCGAGCCCGTATGGTTCGTGACGGCTTGTGATAAAACCGCCTGGAAGCCCGTTCCGCGTGAAGCGTATCTCGTGAAGCGTGAAGCGCAGGATGGAACGAATGTGTCCCTGCATCTTTGTTTGCGAGATACGCTTCACGAGATACGAACGACGAAACGCTGGACAACCTATTGGTAACTGCACCAGAAGTGCTCACGAATAATGCGGGTGATCAATGACCGATGGGACCGCTCCATGTATACTGACGGTGTTGGAAGAGTTCGTTCTTTCCCGGAGTGCCCATGACGACCTCGCCTTCTTCGATCGAACCAGCCGTCCTTCGCATCGGCGAGTATCTCGCACAACTCTCCGCCGGCCATTCCCCGACGATCTTCGAGGGCCGCTGGTGGTCCCAATCGGCGATCAATCTGGCCATGAAGGACGACGCCTTCAAGGCGCAGCTGTTTCGCTTCATCGACGTCCTGCCCGTTATCGCCGACGATGAACGAGTCGTCTCGCTGGCCGAGGAGTATTTCGGCGGATTGAGCAGCGAGCTGTTCGGGCTCCAGTGGGGCCTGAAAGCGATGGCCGCCACCGGCCTGGGCGCGCGATTGACAGGCAAATCGATCAGAACACAGGTTGAACAGATGGCCAGGACCTTCATCGCCGGGGCCTCGGTTAAAGACGCCGCTCCGGTGCTATCCCGCTTATGGAAAGAAGGCCGGGCCTGGTCCGTCGATCTGTTGGGAGAGGCGACGGTCAGCGAGCGGGAAGCCGATCTCTACCGCGACCATTGCCTGGAGGCTTTGGCGGAATTGGGGCGCGCCGCGGTTGCCTGGCCTCCCGCTGCCCTGCTCGAAGAAGATCATCTTGGGCCACTGCCGCGCGTGCAACTCTCGCTGAAAATTTCGGCGCTCTCCTCGCGACTGGACCCGATTGATCCCGACGGGAGTTATCGGTCGGTGGTGGAGCGCCTCCGTCCGTTGGTTGATCGCGCCCTGTCGATACCTGCCGGATTGATTTTCGACATGGAGCAGGCGGAGACAAAACCGCTCCTATTGGACATCTTCAAACGGCTGTTGGTCGAGCCGTCGTATCGCGCCTACCCGTACGCCGGCCTCGCGCTGCAAGCCTACCACCGGGACACCGAACGAGACGTTCAGGACTTGCTCGCCTGGTCTCGCGCGCGCGGCGCGCCGATTACCATTCGCCTGGTCAAAGGGGCCTACTGGGATTCCGACACAGTGCGGTACCGCCAAGCCGGATGGCCGATTCCACTGTTCGAGCACAAAGCGGAAACGGACGCCGCCTATGAGCGATTGATCCGTACACTGTTCGACCATGCCGATCTCGTCCGCCCTGCCTTCGGCACGCACAATTTGCGGACCCTGGCCGTGATCGAGGCCGTGGCGGATGCCTGTGGATTGCCGCCGAATGCGCGGGAGTACCAAATGATCTACGGCATGGCCGAGCCTTTCCAGCAGGCGATGGTGAAGCTCGGCCGCCGCGTCCGGCTGTATACCCCCGTTGGCCTGCTGTTGCCCGGCATGGCCTATCTCGTCCGGCGGCTGCTTGAAAATACGTCGAATGAATCGTTTCTCCGAAAAGAGTACGTCGAGTCGCAACCGTTGGCGAGGCTCCTCGCTCCTCCGGTCGTCACGGCGCCTTCGTCCACTGTCCAAATGTCCGGTGACACACAGAGTTTCATGAACGAACCGCACAGCGATTTTTCACTAGAGCCAGTCCGCAGCGCAATGCAGGCTGGAATTTCATCGGTTCGATCTCAATTGGGACGGCAATGGAACACAGCCTCTTCGGACCCGTCGCTCACAGGGCCCTGGCTGGCATCGCACAACCCTTTCCGGCCCGATGAGACAGTGGCTTCGGTGCGGAGCGCATCACCCGCGGATCTCGACCAGGCAATCCAACAGGCACAAGCCCATGCCGACAGTTGGCGTCGCCGATCCGCGGAGGAACGCGCGGCGATCCTGCGCCAGGCCGCATCCGACATGAGCCGCCGCCGCTTCGAACTTGCCGCGTGGGAAATAGTTGAGGTGGGAAAGCCCTGGCGGGAAGCGGACGCCGACGTCTCTGAGGCCATCGACTTTCTTCGCTATTATGGCGATGAGATCTGCCGCCTGTCTCGGCCCGCGCGACTCGGTGACCGGCCGGGGGAACTGAACCATCGCATCTATGGCCCGCGCGGCGTGACGGCTGTCATCGCGCCGTGGAACTTTCCGCTCGCCATCCCGGCCGGAATGGTTGCGGCGGCTCTTGCGGCGGGCAACACCGTGCTCTTCAAGCCGTCGGAACGGTCCCCCAGGCTGGGACTGCTGCTCACGGATATTTTGATTGCAGCCGGGGTGCCGCGCGGCGTCGTGAGTTGCCTTCCCGGCGGACCGGAGATCGGCCAGGCACTCGTTGCGCATCCGCAAATTGCCACAATCGCATTTACAGGATCGAAAGCCGTGGGGCTTATCATTCTTGCGGCCGCCGCTCACGTACGCCCAGGCCAACCGATAATCAAACGGGTGATCGCAGAGATGGGTGGGAAAAACGCCATCATTGTCGACGAGACGGCGGATCTCGATGAGGCAATCGCCGGAATCATCGCGTCATTTACAGGCTACGCGGGACAGAAATGCTCGGCCTGCTCACGCGCAATCGTACACCGCGCGGTCTATGACCAGTTCATTGTACGTCTGAGGGATGCCGTGTTGGGTCTGGAGATCGGCGATCCGACAGAACCCGGCACGAGGGTCGGACCGGTGATCGACGCGCGCGCGCAGGCTGCTATTCAACAGTTCATTGCCGAAGGCCGGCAAGAAAGCCGGCTCCTCGTCGAGCGGTCGGTCGAGCAGGCTGGATACTTCGTCGGCCCGGCAGTGTTTGTCGATGTCGAACCGCATCACCGTTTGGCGCAAGAGGAGATTTTCGGTCCCGTGCTGGCGGTGATGAAGGCGGAAAGTTTTGCCGATGCCCTTCGCGTGGCGAATGGAACGTCCTATGCGCTCACAGGAGGCGTCTATTCCAGAAGTCCGGCCAACCTCGCGATGGCCCGTGACCAGTTCGATGTGGGAAATCTGTACCTGAACCGGCCGATTACCGGCGCGCTGGTCGGCCGCCAGCCGTTCGGCGGACACCGATTCTCAGGGATAGGCGCGAAGGCCGGCGGAGAAGACTACCTCGCGCAGTTCATGATCGCGCGTGTCATCAGCGAAAATACCCTCCGGCGTGGATTCGAGCCGGCTGAGTGAGCCTTTGGCTGGTTTCACATCATAGCTTTCGAGTTCTTCCGTAATTTCCGTCACGACACCGCGATCCTCTTTCACAGCCGACAGCTCCTGCCGTTCCGAATACTTAATCAGCCCGACACCCTTCGCAAACCAGGCCGTCATGACATCCAATCCGGCGATCGTGCGACGGCTGGCCGATAGATGAATCCGCATAGTCATTTTGGCTTCGACCTTGACGGCGTCTTTGAACGTCCCAGCCGGCACCGTGATCGTCTCTTGGCCGATGAGACTGCTCCACCCGCGCACATCCACCTTCTCGTCTTTGCCATCGCGATCCATATCCACGCCGAAGTCGAGGCCTGTCCGATCGAACTGCTGGAATGACGAGGGGATGATGAGCGGAAATCGAAAAATTTGGTACGGGACAATCTGCTTTTCGAGCGGCGTCCCAGGATCAGACCCATAATACACAATGCCGACGGAATCTCGCCGGTAGTAACTCTCCGAGGGGCCATGATTGCCAGGATTGGTGTCTTGAAACACCGTGACCGTCACACCCTTGATCGTCTTGGTTCCTGTCACCTTCGAGATATTGGTGAAGAACTTGTTCTCGACCGTCTGGAGCGGGCCCTCCGTGATCTGGCCTTTGTAGGTCCAGCGGCTCCCAACGGAGTCTGGAAAGTAGTCAGTGGATTGTGAAATCGTGACCGGTTCTTCGGCGCCGAGAGGCGCAGGCGTGAGACCCGCCACGAACAGAAGGCACGCAACTCCCGCGAAAAGCACCAGCCGTATCCGTCTTTGTCCGAACATCATGTCGTTCCCCCAGTCAACAGGCAACAGACCGTACCATAGGAATCTCGAAGGCGGCAAGCAAACAGCCCTTCCCTTCAAAGAGCTGAGGGCACCCATGCGTGTCCTCACCAGGCTCACCAACGGCGCCACCGGAGTGGTGATCGCTTCCACCGCCCATGGGCCAAATGGTGCCGTGATCCAAGCCGCGACCGCCTTCAGCCTTGTGATTCCCACGGATCAAACAGCACAGTTCCTCTACGCGCTCGGCCTGGATGTCTTCCCCGGAGCTGTCTCGCTTGCAACTGGTGGTTCAGGCGCCTCCCGATCGTAACTGAGAATCTTCCTTGGTGCATAGGGCACCCGCCTCGTAGTGTGGGGATGCACAAGACAAGATCTGCCCTTTTATAACGACTACGTGGTGCCATCGCGATACCCGAAGAACTTCTGAACGGTTCCAACATCAGAGCCAATGTGAGCAGGTGAGTGGCAAACGAATAGCGGAACGTATGGCACGTAGATCTGACAATAAGTCACTACTCAGGCCTGACCCCAAAACTGCTCGCCCGGATCGGTCATCACGACACAACTGGCACTGTCCGCGAGGATGAGGGACGGGTCTGTGCAAACGGCAGCGGATGAGGAGCACCCGACGGAGAAAAGCGAAGATATTCTCTTCGGCAGGAACAAAAGTCAGGGAACAAGGAGGTGCTGAGGCGGGATTCCCACAAAATCCGTCAGTGAAGCGTCACGGAACACGTCGCTGTCCGCGCGGACGGGACACCGGCTAGAGCGACCGTGGCCGGGCGGGACTCACACCCGCTGGGGACGTGCACATTTTCACGGCGCACCGAATAATGAGGGTTCGGATAATGGTTCATGCCGGATCATCTAATCCGAACAATTCATCATGAACCATTCACCATTCCCTGGCCCCTCACAGCTCACAGCTGGATACCCTTGCCTTCGCGCGCTTGTCCTCGCATAATCCGAACTTGCATGACCAGCTCACCCTCGAACGCACGCCCTGCCACAAACCGGCCCGACCGATCGAACACCAGTCCGGCCGTGTTGATCACCGGCGCGTCCGGCGGCATCGGCCGGGCCATCAGCCTCGCATTCGGCAGGATCGGATGG
>JAOUEB010000061.1 GCA_029858925.1 Nitrospira sp. | reverse complement strand
CAATGCCCTGATCCGATTACGTGCTATGCGCCATGAGCTATAAGCTCTTTTCCCCAACGAGATACGCTTCATGCGTCACGTCTCGTACCGTTCCATGCCGCCTGTTCCAGCGCAGTGCGCCCGCGTGGACCGTGGAAATATTCTTTGATGATCGGGTCGTCGGATTGCGACAACTCCTGCATGGTTCCCACCCCCAGCACTTTCCCCTTGCCCAGCACTGCCACCCGGTTGGCGATACGCCACAGGGAGTCCAAGTCGTGCGTCACCATGACGACCGTTAACCCCAGGAGATTTTTCAACGAGATCACCAGATCGTCGAACCCCGCGGCGATCATCGGGTCCAACCCCGCCGTCGGTTCGTCCAGAAAGAGCAACTCCGGGTCCATCACGATCGCGCGCGCAAGGGCGGCCCGCCGCCTCATGCCTCCGCTGAGCTCGTTCGGAAATTTCACCCCGCTGTCCGGGGGCAGCCCCACCATGGCGATCTTGACGGCAACGATCTCACGAATCAATTCTGGATTCAGGTCCGTATGTTCGCGCAACGGCACGGCCACGTTTTCCGCCAGTGTGAGCGAACTGAACAGGGCACCGTGCTGGAACATGACCCCAAACCGATGGTGAATCGGCCGGCCGTTGCTCTCCCCCAATTGCCGGCTATCGACTCCAAGAATCCGAATGGTTCCACCTGAAGGCGTCTGCAGACCGACGATTTCCCGCAGCAGCGTGGACTTGCCGCAGCCGTTGCCTCCGGCGATCGCGAAGACTTCGCCCTGCCTGATGGACAAACTCACGTCCTCATGCACGACGGCCGCTCCGAATCGCGTGGAAACATGGCTCGCGTCGATAATCGGCGCACTGATATCGTCGGATCTCCCCCGTGACTCGGGGCTACTCAGTCTGCTGATCCCCATCTTCTCAGTACTCCCGCGTCAGCGAGACGCGCAAGAAACGCGCGACAGGCGCGAACGGGAAGACCGGATCCACCCGTCCCGCGACTCACACCTGTCCCGCCTGTCTCGCGCGTCATATGTCCCACCAGTTAGTCAACACGCTGCAAATGGCATCGAAGACAATGACGAGAAAAATGCTCTGCACGACGGCGATCGTCGTATGCCGGCCCACGTCGTCCACGCCCCCCCGGATCTGAAGCCCCTGATAGCAACCGACCATCGCGATGATGATCGCAAAGAACGGCGCCTTGGCGAGGCCGATCAGAAAATGCCGCACCGCGACGGCCTCTTCAAAGCGAGCCAGGAACTCGGCGAAACTCACGTTCAACTGGTTCGTGGCGATGAGCATGCCGCCGAAGACACCCAATACGTCGGCATAGACCGTCAAGAGCGGCAAGGTGACGACGAGGGCGAAGGATCTCGGCAAAACCAGCAAGTCGATGGGCGAGATACCGAGGGTCCGGACCGCGTCCAATTCCTCAGTCACCTTCATCGTGCCGATCTCAGCCGCATAGGCCGATCCCGATCGGCCGGCGATGAGAATCGCGACGATCAACGGCGAGATTTCCCGCACCAGCGAAATCCCGACCAGATCGACGATAAAAATGTTCGTGCCGAATTTGCGGAGCTGTTCCGCTCCCTGATACGCAATCACGATGCCGACCAGGAACATCAGCAGGCCGGTGATCGGCAAGGCGCGCACACCGTCCAACTCCACCACCCGCAGCAGAGCCCGCCATCGAATGGCCTGCGGCCGCATCAGCGACCGGCCGAACATGACGGCGGTTTCTCCGAGAAAGGCAAGCGCGTGAACGGCCGCTTCTTGTTTGCGCAGAATGGCCTGGCTCAGGCGCGCCTCCCAGCTGGGGCCCCGGAGGTCGGCGACGCGCGCCTGGCGGGCGCTGGTTTCGATCAGCTGGACCAGCTCGGCGAATTCCGGCTTCAGCCCGTGAAGAGAAACGCTTCGGCCGGCGCGGCGCAGGCTATCGAGATTCCGATACAACAGCAGGGCTCCGCCAGTATCCATGGCGGTCACCTCGCCGGCATCACACGTCACGTCATGCGCATCGGGCCATCGGAGCTTCCCACTACGGCGCTCCAGCTCGGTCACGTTCGGAAGGGTCCAGGCCCCCCGGCAGTGAATCACATTGCCGCTGACGGAGATGGTTGCCTGTTGTTCCACCGACATAGTCCGCTCGGCAGCTTGCGCCTCAACCTCGCTATCGATTGGTACATACTTACCCTATGCCAGGCAACCGTTCAAACCTTTTCCATTACCGCTTTCAGTTCCGCCCCGGTGATGACTTCCTGTTCCAGCAGCAGCTGCGCGCCTCGTTGCAACGCGGCTTTCCTCTCTCCCAGCAGCCGCTTCACCCGTTCATACTGTTCGTCGATGATCCGCCGCACCTCGCAATCGATTTCCCGCGCGGTCTCTTCAGAATAATCGCCCTTTTCAGATCCCATCGGCAACTGGAGGAACTGGGGCTGCAGCTCCCGCTCCAGCGTAATGGCGCCCAATTTGCCGCTCATGCCATAGGCCTTCACCATGCTTTTGGCGATGTTCGTCGCCTTCACCAGATCGTTTTGCGCGCCGGTGGAGGCTTCGCCGAAGGTCAGCTCTTCCGCGATCCGGCCGCCCAGCAGCACGGCGACCTTGTTTTCGAGCTCGGACTTCGTCATCAGGAACCGGTCTTCGGTCGGAAGCTGGAGCGTGTAACCGAGCGCCGCCACGCCGCGCGGAATGATCGATATTTTCTGTACCTGATCCATCCCCGGCAATGACATGGCAACGAGGGCATGGCCCGTCTCATGGTAGGCCACCCGCTCCTTCTCCATCTTATTCAGAACGCGATTCTTCTTCTCCAAGCCGGCAATGACTCGCTCGACTGCCTCCTGCAATTCTGAAAAACCGACCTGATCCTTGCCACGGCGCACCGCCAGCAACGCCGCCTCGTTGATGATGTTGGCCAAATCGGCTCCGGAGAACCCAGGGGTCATCGCTGCGATGTTTTCGAGATCGGCGTCAGGACCAAGCGTCACCTGTTTGGCATGCACACGAAGAATGGCAAGACGTCCGATCTTGTCCGGACGGTCCACCACCACATGACGATCGAACCGTCCGGCCCGCAGCAACGCAGGATCAAGAATCTCGGGACGATTGGTCGCTGCCATGAGAATGACCCCGATGCGAGGATCGAAGCCATCCATCTCAACCAGCAACTGATTGAGCGTTTGCTCCCGCTCTTCATGGCCCATGGGTCCCGCGCCACGCGCTTTTCCGAGCGCATCCAACTCGTCGATAAAGATGATGCAGGGCGCCTTCAATTTCGCCTGATCGAACAGGTCGCGCACGCGGGCCGCGCCGACCCCCACGAACATTTCGACGAACTCCGACCCGCTGATGCTGAAGAATGTCACCCCCGCTTCACCGGCCACAGCGCGGGCGAGCAGCGTCTTCCCGGTTCCAGGCGGGCCGACCAACAGGATGCCCTTCGGAATTTTCCCGCCCAGTTTGGTGAATTTTTCCGGTGTCTTGAGGAACTCGATCACTTCACGCAGTTCCTCCTTCGCCTCGTCCACGCCGGCGACATCCGCGAATGTCACCTTGATGTCCTTCTCCACGTAGATCTTCGCTTTGGATTGCCCGACCTGCATGAAGCCGCCCTGGGCTTGGCCGAACCGGCGGATAATAAAGAACCAGACAGCGGCGAACACGGCCACCGGCAGGACCCATGACAGAAGATCACGCCAAAACGTCGATTCGATCACGCCGGCGAAAACGACACCCTGTTCATTGAGCTCACGAACGAGATCCGGATCTTCGACACGGATCGTCGTAAACGACTTCTCGGTTTTCGCGTCTCGTTCGGTCTTAATTGTTCCGGTCAGCCGTTGGCTGCCCAAGGAGACTTCCGCCACTTTTCCGGCTGCAACCAAGCTTTTGAACTGGCTGTACGGAAGTTCTTCGACCTTGTTCAGGGCGAGGATGGCGTCATGCACCAGAATAACGGCCATGACCGCAAGCAGCACATACCAAACAGAAAAGGAGATTTTCTTGTCCATAGGGTCGATCTTCTAGACTGCATTATTCATAATGGTTCGTCGCGACCGTGGACCGGTCTCGTCGCGACTTGCGCAGATTGTAACAGAACGGCTCGCGCATCATACGAACTCACAAGCCCGCATTCTGCTTCATCTCATTAAAACGTGAAATAGGCCCCAAGACCTATCGATTCGATCTTCTGGTCGATGAAAAATTGTCCATAGGGGTTATAGCCGTGAAAATAGGTCGCCATGATCCGAAAATGACGACGGGAGCCCGTGCGAGACCATTCGAAACCGGCCAGCACATTAGTGTCGATAATCCAACCATGTTGTTCCCTCGACTTGAAATCCGCCGATAGCACAGGCGTCACGATCAGCCGATCGAGGAACGGCACCAAGATTTTCGTGCGCATCGACGGGGCCCGTGCTTCGAACCCCCACTGGAGCCGCATGCGGTCGACGTGATCCGGTTCTCGATGCACCAGGTATGCGCCTCCTCCATACAGGCGCAGCCATCGGTAGTCATAGGACAGAATCGCATCCACCTCTTCAAAGGAAACCGTCACCCGCTCAAATCCGAGATTGGAATTCATATTCCTCTCCCAAAACTCATCGCCGATGTGGCTGCTTTGGTGATAATAGCGGAGCCTCGTCGACCAATTCCCCGATCGCCACGAGAGCGGGATGCCCACGTTAAAGTCGGTGTTGATCAACTCGGCGTTCTTTTGGTCCAAATTGAACTGCGCAAAGATACCCGTCAATAGACCCACTTGCCATCCGTCGCATCCCTGCCGCTTGCTGTATAAGCCGAAGTTCTCACCGATGGACACCGATCCCAGGTTGTAGGACGACCCGCCGTTGCGCGGTCGCGAGTGTTGCCAGATGGCAAAGAACTGCGGCTGTTTGGGGTCCGCCATGAGGGGGCGAAAAACATCGTCGGAAGGAAAGGCCTCACTCGTTTCTCCGACATCGGCGCGACCATACCGGCAGTCGAGCACCGGCTGCGCTGTATTCGCGTCCTGGTTTTTGGCTTCAGGCTCGTCCGCATACGTGTGGCCGGCCAGCAGCACGACCATGATACCCACCCCGGCTGCCCATAGACTGAAAGAAACCATCCGGCCCATGTTCCCCCCCTGACAATATCTATTTCACCTACTTGAAACTCTCGTATAAAAGCCTCCTTCGATAACATATTTCAGCGATGGAATTCATCCACCTAGAAGTAGGTAGGGGCAATGCGGCTCCACCTGGTTTCAGAGCTGTTCAACAGACTGAATTTACAGTACACGCCTGCCTTTTGCGGTCTTCTTGCGCCCGCTCCACTTCCATTGGCTGATCTCCGGCATGTCTTCGCCATGCTCGGCGATGTACTGTTTGTGCTCGATCCGTTTGTCGCGGAGGGCCTGCTTGGCATAGTCGGCCTGGGACCCATGCAGGGGAATCCGATCGATGACATCGGCGACCAGATGAAAGCGATCGAGATCGTTCATCACCGCCATGTCGAACGGCGTCGTCGTCGTCCCCTCTTCCTTGTAGCCGCGCACGTGTAAGTTCTTGTGATTGGTCCGTCGATATGTCAGGCGGTGGATCAGCCAGGGGTAGCCGTGGAAGGCAAAGATGATCGGCTTTTCCCTCGTGAACAGGGCATCGAAGTCCTTGTCCGACAATCCGTTCGGATGTTCAGAGGGTGGCTGCAGCTTCATAAGATCCACCACGTTGACCACTCGTACCTTCACGTTCGGCAACAGTGTCCCCATCAAGGACACGGCCGCGAGCGTTTCCATGGTGGGCACGTCGCCGCAGCAGGCCATCACCACATCAGGCTCGCTGTGCTTGTCGTTGCTGGCCCATTCCCAAATGCCGATGCCGGCTGTGCAATGGGTGATGGCGTCGTCCATATTGAGCCACTGCAGCGCCCGCTGTTTGCCGGCGACGATCACATTGACCTGATTCCGGCTGCGCAGACACTGGTCGGTGACGAACAAGAGCGTATTGGCGTCCGGCGGCAGATACACCCGGATCACTTCGGCCTTCTTATTGACGACGTGGTCGATGAAGCCGGGGTCTTGGTGGCTGAATCCATTGTGGTCCTGCCGCCACACATGGGATGACAATAGATAATTCAGGGACGCGATCGGTCTCCGCCAGGGAATATGGCCGCAGACCTTCAGCCACTTGGCATGCTGATTGAACATCGAATCGATGATGTGAATGAAGGCTTCATAGCACGAAAAGAACCCGTGCCGTCCGGTCAGAAGATACCCCTCCAGCCATCCCTGGCATTGGTGTTCACTGAGCATCTCCATCACCCTCCCGTCCGGCGCCAGGTGATCGTCGTACGGATGGCGCTCCGCCATCCAGGCTCGGTTGGTGACGTCTAAGACATCCTGCCAGCGATTGGAGTTGTTCTCGTCGGGACTGAAGAGCCGAAAATTCCGACTCTCCAAGTTGAGTTTCATCGTGTCCCGCAAGAATGTCCCCATCACACGGGTGGATTCGGCTTCGAGCGCGCCCGGTTTTGTCACCCGGACGGCATAATCACAAAAATCTGGCAGCCGCAAATCTTTGAGGAGCAATCCGCCGTTCGCATGGGGATTCGCGCTCATCCGCCGCATACCCTTGGGCGCCAGGTCGGCAAGTTCGGGCTTGAATTGTCCCGTCTTGTCGAATAATTCCATGGGTTTATAACTCTTCATCCATCGCTCGAGCATCTTGATATGCGCGGGCTGATCCATCTCACCCATCGGCACTTGATGGCTCCGCCAATAATCTTCCGTCCGCTTGCCGTCGATCTGTGGCGGACAGGTCCATCCTTTGGGAGTCCGGAGCACGATCATCGGCCAAAGCGGCCGTTCCTTGGCCCCGGCTCGGCACGCAGCGCCTTTGATCCGTTGAATGTCACGCATGATGGAATCGAGCGTCGCAGCCATGCGTTGATGCATCTCCCGCGGATCGCTGCCCTCGACAAAATGGGGGGTGTAGCCGTAGCCTCGAAAGAGGTGATCCAATTCGTCGTGACTGATGCGGGCCAGCACGGTGGGATTCGCGATCTTGTAGCCGTTCAAATGGAGAATCGGCAGGACCACGCCGTCGGTGGCTGGATTCAGAAACTTGTTGGAGTGCCAGCTCGTGGCGAGCGGGCCCGTTTCCGCCTCGCCGTCGCCGATGACGCAGGCCGCAATCAGGTCCGGATTGTCGAAGACGGCTCCGTAGGCATGTGAGAGCGCATAGCCCAGTTCGCCTCCTTCATGGATGGAGCCGGG
>JAOUEB010000060.1 GCA_029858925.1 Nitrospira sp. | reverse complement strand
TATTATCGGCCAGCCAGTCCACGGTTTTCTGCTTCGCGTGCCGCACGTCTTGCCCCCGACGAGAGAAATCTCCACCTCGATGTAGACCCGCGTGTCCCCGCAGGCTTCGCATGCCGTTTGTTTTCCCGCCGGCACAGGTGAGTGACGCGGGCCTTCGGGTCACTCAAGAGACCCTGGACCGTTGGGGTTAACCGAAAGCCTTGAAAGCGGTAGGTGTCTCAGGGGTGCCGGTGTGGTTGCATCCGGCAATCATGCCAGATTTCCCAACCCCGTAGAAAGCAGAATTCACGCCCCATCCTCCAGAAATGCCGTTTCTCGTGCTTCGTGTACCCACTTGCCAGGGAGAAGAACAAAATAAATATACCCCCAGGGAATCATTACGTTACGTAGCATCGCCGCGTTCGAATCGTTGACTCCTTTGTTACCCGTCTGTAGAGTGATTCTGTACAGTGATGTGGGGGCGTTCAAAGCCACGCCGACTGTCCCATCTCTCGCGCATTTCCTCCCTCTCCTGCGCGTCTGATTCCTCAGTCTCCGCCGCTTCTTCGAATCACGAGTCTCATCAAGTCAAGAGGTGCAATATGTGGATCCAAAATTCCACAGCCTTCGTGTCTTCTGCGCCTGCGCAGTAGTTAGCTGGTATCGGGTATCTGGTGTAATGGTTCACATGCGTTCTATCGCGTGGGCTCGCCCTGGGGTGCGCGACTTAGGCCCCTAACCAGTATGAGGAGGTCGTCACGATGAGGATCCCAACTATCACGAAACCGGCCGCCGCAGTCTTAACGGTGGTGCTGCTCGCAGTACTGTTCATACAGTCAACGCTGTCTGCCCACGCGGCAGATCTGTTGGTGAAAGGATCCCTGAGTTTCGCTCCGAGCGGAGAGCTTGGCGTCATAGCCTCAGGTGCAGCGGAGGATACGCTGAAGGGCTGCCTGGCTAGAATTCCCGAGGTCGCCAGTGCCGGACAACGCATGCTGGCTGAACAGACTTGTGCAGATGAAGAGAAGACGAGGCAAGTAATCCGGTCGGCACCGAGCTTCTGAATGCGTATAGTCAAACGTTTTCATGGACATGACGTGGTGTTTGTTTGGTGGACTGTGCCTTCAAGCCTGTCCGGTCGATCCCCTGGCGATGACACGGGAATACGAGTGGGCGGTATACGGGAAGCTGGGTTTGTTCCTCAATAGACAGCAACAGTTGGCGATCGGGGATTGTACGTTTCGGATATGCGAGAAGTGGCTGGATGTCCAGTATCTGAATCCGGCTGTTGTCGACATCGCCACGTCGAACCATCTGGCCAAAGCTTGTTAGTCTTCCGGAAGGATGCCTGACATGATTAGGCCGTGGGTTCTCATCGCAGAGGCGTGGTGGTTGTGTTTCCGTCGAAGTTCCTCGGATTCCATTTATGCGTGCCTGATCTGGAACGCGACCTTGAGAAGGGTGTTGTAGGACGAGTCCATAGGAGGCATCATGCAGTGTCTACGTTGCCAAGGCCTTTTGATTGCCGTCCAAATGAGGGATATGGGACAGCCCCCGGTGTCTGGTTGGCGTTGCCTCCTCTGTGGTGCAACGACGGACCCAGGGATCGAAGCCAATCGAGCGAGTCACGATCAACCGATTCGGAACCGTGCGCGCGTCCCGGGGACTCCTACAGCCAAGCCTGGGATAAGCAGAGTGAGATGAACCCTCTGTCGTTGGAGTGAGCGAGAGAGAGGAATGTCAGTGTGGAACTGGAACATAATCCGGTTTGCGGATCTTCTGGTAGCGGTTGTCACCCTGGTAATTATCGACCTGGTGATGCGGCTGTTGCATCGAGCAGGATGACGCGGTCCTCGAAGAGGGTGTCGGCAAAGTCATCATGGATTGGCAGCGCGCTCCGCTGCTGGTCGAAACGGAAGTCGATTAGGTGGACCACGTGCAGAGTCCAGGCATTGTCATGAAGAATCCGAAAGCAACGACAATTTGTGGATGCAGCAGTTCGTTCAGCACTTAAGGGCTGCTGCTGAATGCCGGGAGGAAGTCATGAGTATTTGGCGTGATATGGGAATGGAACTCTTACTGCTCGCGTATTTGATTGCGTGGGCGGCTGCCCTGCTTTTGACCTATACGTATGCTGATTGAATAACAAAGTGGCAATGCGTTGTTACCTTGTTGAAGGGGTCCTGTCGGAGGTCTGAAAATGCAGCGGATCTCTGAGGCTCTGGATCTCACGGTAATAGTAGAGCGGGGTGGGTCGTTTTTTCTCAAACGTCAGTGTGCGTAGAAAAGTGAGTTCTTCCTCTGTTACGTCCTTGCTCAGAAAGGGATCTTGTAGGAATTCCCTTAACCCAGCCTCTTCCCCTGACGTTTTGTCCGGTCCTCTTTCCATGAACTCGAACGTCTTGTGGTGGCCCGGAACCACCCGGCGGTTCAGGACGATCTCAATGCAAAAAGTGGCAAGGTCAATATCCCAGGATTCGATCAGAGGGTCGAGGAACGCGATGCAGTTCTCGTTCGAGAGATCAAAGATCGTCGTATCCAAAAACTCCAGTACGGTGACGCGCATCTGGGGGTAACTTTTCTTGCTTAGTCGCGCCACCTTGCGCATCCACGTAGGATTGGCGAGTTCTTGCCGAGCCACACTTTTGACGACGCCAAGTAACTTCTGTGTGACAAACCGCTCAAGTTCGCCGAAGGGTTGTTTCTCAAAAATCACACGGATCTGTCGGGCCTTCCCAGGGTGACACTTGCGGAGGACCAACTCTCGCACGTCGTGCAGCAAGGGGCTCGGCTGGTCTCCCAACCGTTTCCTAAGGTGTTCGCGGCGTTGCTGATCGGCGAGTTTGGCAAGTTGCCCCTTCGGCAATTTCAGTGCTTGTCCGATCCTATCGTACATGTCGGTCCGGTTCGGCGCCGGAGGGAGTTTTTTCTGTGTCAGCAACTGCGAGATGTACGATTCGGTCACGTGGGCCGCACGTGCCAGATCACGCTGTCCCAGCCCCAACTCTTTCAATCGATTCCTGACAAGTGGTCCAATGTCCATGAGAAATCTCCTCGTTCAGAAGTTAACGGAAACGGTTAATACTATGGGAAGTCGGCAGGCAGTGCAAGATAATGCTTGACAGTATAAGGTTAAGGCGACTAGACTTCAATGCAAGTGAAGGGGGCGGTCGATGGGCTTC
Organism: Nitrospira sp.; assembly: GCA_029858925.1. GTDB lineage: Bacteria > Nitrospirota > Nitrospiria > Nitrospirales > Nitrospiraceae > Nitrospira_D. The sequence goes on along the minus strand of JAOUEB010000060.1, from coordinate 4,156 downwards.
CCTCCCTGACGTCCGGGTTGCGTTGGCAGTCTCGTCCCTTGCCCTCCCTGCTTCATTCCTGCGCAACCGATTCAGCACTCTCCGCCGCTTCGACGCCGAAGCGTGTCCTCAGACTACGATCGTTTCCTGCGAGTCGCGAGACCTGGTTGCACCTGTCATGGTGCGAGTCGTTTGGCGGCGGGATGCACCCTCCGAGTATCCTGACCGATCAGATTTGCCACGGAGATTCACAAACAAGAGGCAGTTGATGACACCCGAAGAACAAATCTCGAAGATGAAGAAAGCGATCACTCAGGCTATCAAGGTGATGGGAGATCGGTTTGGATCGACCGAGCAGGATGTCGTCAGGGCAATCCAGGAGCTGAAGGCGTCGATGCAAGGGTCGTCGGAGCCGAGTCGTTCCGTGGAAACCGTTCCGCGGCCAGGCGGCCAGTCACCACAAGAGACGCAAGCCAATATATGAGACGCACTGGTGTGTGTAACGAGAAGGAGCATGAACAATGAATGCCCAATCCGTCGTTCATAGTCATATCGACGTCACAGATACGCTGGCCAGATTGTACCTGTTTCTGGCGCAAAGTATGGATCGCTGTGTGAACGAGACCGCACGCATCAGCTATCCCGAGGCCGAGTTGCAGTCGCATCTCGCCGCGACGAGAGCCACTGTACTGAATATGCTGTCTGTCAATCAGGTGGTCAAGGCAAAGGTCGAGGAAGAGTGCGATCGGGTGGCCTCGCTTATCATGGCCTGCCCTGCGGACGGAACTGCGAAGGCGGCCGTGCTGGATGAGCTGAAGGCGGAGCGGGCGGTGTTGAGACACAAAACCATGGCATTGAGTGATCTGCTGGCGGTATTTCGGGCGGCATGACAGGAAGCTGAACCTGGCCCACGATTTCAGGTTCGGTACGAGGTTGAAGCGGCGGGGCCACAATTACCACGGAGGATAGTATGAAGACCACACCACGGACTTATGTGTTGACGCTGAATTCATCGTCTAAAAAGGGCCTTCGACTGTGGACGGGGGAGAGCATTCATGCTCTGCGCCATTGCTCGGTCAAACAGATCGGTCTTGCATTGAGAGAAATGCAGCAGACTGTGGACAGTCTGCAGAACCCCACCTCGTCGTCGGGCGGATCGTATTCCTTCAACCGCGGTCGATAACGTGCGGCCCTCGTTGAGTAGGAAGAGGCGGCGGTCTGGAGAGAGTGTGTCGGGAGAGGGCCGGAGCTACCTGTCTGGGCCCTGGCGCATGGCCGATGTCTCTCGGGACGACCAAAGTGTCGGGTCGGGTCAATGGTTGGCTCAGTCGCTCTAAAGAGGAGCGCGATCAATGGTACGTATACGAACGCCCTTCAATCTGGACACATTCCTCAATAAGGCCGAGAAGGGCACCGCGATTCTGTCGTCCCCCAAGAAACAGATTATCTTTTCACAAGGGGATACGACGGACGCGGTATTTTATATCCAGGCGGGCAAGGTGAAAGTGACCGTGGTCTCGGAACAGGGCAAGGAAGCCGTCGTGGCGATTCTTGAGCGGGGTGCTTTTCTAGGGGAATCCTGCCTCGTGGGCCAGACGGTTCGTACGGCGACCGCGACCACCCTCGAAGACTCCCGTATTCTACGCATCGAGAAAGCCGTCATGCTCCGCATGCTTCAGGAGCAGCCCAGGTTCTCTGAGGCATTTATGTCCTACTTGCTGAAACACTCGATCCGAGTCCAAGAGGATTTGGTGGATCAACTGTTTAATTCCAGCGAGAAGCGGCTGGCGCGGGCGCTGCTGTTAATGGCTCACTTTGGGAAGGAAGGCAAGCCGGAGACGGTCATTGCAAAGATCAGTCAGGAGACGTTGGCCGAAATGATCGGTACCACCCGCTCTCGCGTCAGTTTCTTTATGAATAAGTTCCGTAAGCTGGGATTCATTGATTACAAAGGCGGATCGCACCGGACTAACGGATTGCATGTGCATAGTTCTCTCCTCAATGTCGTGCTCCACGATTAGGGTCTTCATCTGATCCCTCTCCATTGATTCAGGAACGCCCAGCCGGGCCGTGTTCGGCCTCGGCACCATCCCTGTAATCGTTCTCCGGTGAGCAATTGTGAACGGACGGCTGCCGGCGATTCCATTATGCTTACCCGTAACGGAGAGACTGTGAAACCTTCCGGTATAAGCAAGAGGCCTGGTCCCAATTCGATAGGGAGCTGGGGATATGCCAGGTGCGCTCATAACAGAAGCCGCCATGGGAGAACGGAATGCAGTCATTGTCATTTATAAGACGTGACGAGATTGAAGGCGTCGCTATGCCTTCGGAAGGCAAGGCCAACGCGGGGACCGTGATCAGGTTGCTGGATGAAGCGCTCGCCACGGAAATTGTCTGCGTTCTCCGCTACAAGCGCCACTACTTCATGGCCTCCGGGATCAATTCTCGCAGCGTGAAGGCGAAGTTTCTCCAGCATGTCACTGAGGAGCAGGCTCATGCCGATCAATTGGCCGAGCGCATTCTCCAGCTTGGGGGCAAGCCGGATTTGTCCCCTGAGCGGCTGCTGAACCGAAGCCATTCTGAGTATGTCGAAGGGGATTCTTTGGTGGAGATGATCACGGCCGATCTAGTCGCCGAACGGATCGCAATCGAGAACTATCACAAAATGATCGCCTCTATCGGCACCGATGATCAGACGACTCGGCAGGTCTTGGAGAAGATTCTGGCGCAAGAAAAGGCGCATGCGGAGAGTTTGGCCAGTCTCTTGAGGAGCTGAGCCTCAACGCGGGAGTTCCGGTAACGACCGTGTCCGGCGCTTCAGGTGCACAACCTTGAGCGCAAGAGGAGGATGTATGCACTGCCAACGTTGTCGGGGGCTCCTGGTACGCGAACCCGTCGGTGGCCCGAACATCAAAACCGGCCGTCTATCTATGGCCACCCGTTGCGTCAATTGTGGCTGTATCGAGGATGCCGTCGTTCGTGCGAATCGCTTCCGCCCTTCGGTGAAAACGCGGGAGAGTCCGCGCAGGATGGTCAGGAAGGGCGATGGTGTGTTCAACAACGTTCACATGTAAGGGCATGTAGTGCTTTGATGAGCGCGCTACTACAGCGAATGCACCTGGAGGAATCGAACAGACATCAGGTGTTGAGGCGGAACCAATGATGGAACTCTGGGAAAACGATGTATCAGGTTCATCCCAGACATTGGCGAGTGCGGTGAACGGAGAGGAAGGTCGGCAGCCCGTTGATCGGAGGCCGGCCGGTCTGACGATCACTGTGGAGAAGATCGATCGTGTGTTGACTGCGATCCAGGCGGAGATTGAGATGCTTGGGCGGGAGAGGACCAATCTTGGACTGGTGCGGGAGGAATTGGCCCGTATGGAAGCCAAGTGGAGAAGCGCCTGAACGGCGCCATCATCTTTCCATACTGGTGGTCGTGGCATGCTGGTTGGGCTGTGAATTGAGAAGGGCATGACGCTGATGCAGGGAATGGGGCCTTCTTAGTCAAAGTTCCGATCTTCATCCCCCTACAGATTTTGATGAGGCTGCGCGCTGCCATGCCTGGGAGGCACCGGAACAAGGGCGCCGCGCCGTTACCTATCTCCGTATTTCTTCGGCTGAGCTGTTTTGACCAGACCGCCGGCGGGCGTCTCTCTATACTGGCTCGTAGGTGCTTAGCCGTCTCGCATGTTCCAGTGATAGCAAACATATGAAGTGAATATGGGGAAAGATGATGGCCGCGTCGTGTACAAGGTTGAGATCGTGAATGGAAAGAAAACCCATAAAGTCTATGTGGATGCCATAACCGGCAAGGTTCACGAAACCAAGTAACCCTCATGCCTACTGTGTTGCATGAGCAGGTAGGAAACCCAGAAGAAGGAATGCCCAATGGCAGATAACCGAGGATGTGCATTAGGGGCGGTGGGATTGGCTTTTGTGACCGGAGGGCTGCTGGGAGCTGCGGCGGCGTTGCTGCTGGCGCCGCAGTCTGGTCGTAAGTCGCAGGAGCAGTTGCGAGGGTATGCGCGACGTGCCGAAGAGAGTGTTCATGAGCTGGCCGACAAAGCGAGCGAGGTTGTATGCCAGGCGCTGGACAAGGGGCGCGACTTCATCAAAGACAAGCAGGCAGTCTTGACCGAGGCGGTCGAGGCCGGTTGTACGGCCATGCAGAGGGAGC
>JAOUEB010000059.1 GCA_029858925.1 Nitrospira sp. | reverse complement strand
CTAGCTATTCGTTGCTGCAGGCAAAGGAGGGAGAAGTGGCCATCGAGGTGTTAGCTCAGCTCGACGCGCATCGCGTGCGTGGCATTGCGCTGACCCCGACCCAAGGTCTCTCTCGCGGCATGGTGGTGGAAGATACGGGTGGACCGCTGAAGGCACCGGTCGGTAACGGAATTCTCTCCCGCATGTTCGACGTGTTCGGGAACACCATTGACCGCGAAGCACCCCCGACGGATGTGCAATGGCGCTCAGTCCATCGAGCCCCACCGGCGTTAGCACGGCGCTCCACAAAGTCAGAGATTTTCGAGACAGGGATCAAAGTCATCGACGTGCTGATACCACTTGAGCGAGGCGGCAAAGCGGGCCTGTTCGGCGGGGCCGGCGTGGGGAAGACGGTTTTGCTCACTGAGATGATTCACAACATGATCGGGCACCAGAAGGGCGCCAGTATTTTTTGCGGAATAGGCGAACGATGTCGCGAAGGGGAGGAACTGTACCGCGACATGAAGAGCGCCGGTGTGTTGCCGAATATGGTCATGGTCTTCGGGCAGATGAACGAGCCACCGGGCAGCCGGTTCCGTGTGGGACATGCCGCACTGACGATGGCCGAGTATTTTCGCGACGATGAGCAACGTGATGTACTGTTACTCATTGATAACATCTTTCGCTTCATCCAAGCCGGCATGGAGGTGTCGGGCTTGATGGGGCAGATGCCGTCGCGTTTAGGCTATCAGCCCACAATGGGGACCGAGCTCTCGGCGTTAGAGGAGCGTATCGCCAATACTGATACCGGCGCCATCACCTCAATCCAGGCGGTCTATGTGCCGGCGGATGATTTCACTGATCCGGCGGCGGTACACACGTTCTCGCATCTCTCTGCTTCCATCGTGCTCTCTCGCAAACGGGCAAGTGAGGGACTGTACCCTGCTATCGATCCGCTTCAATCCAGTTCAAAAATGGCCACGCCGGGTATCGTGGGTGAACGGCATTATTCCGTGGCGCAGGACATCCGGCGGACGCTCGCACAATACGGAGAACTGAAGGATATTATCGCCATGCTCGGGCTGGAGCAGCTTTCGCCGGAGGACCGCAACGTGGTCGCCCGTGCCCGCCGGTTGGAGCGTTTTCTCACCCAACCGTTTTTCACGACCGAACAGTTCTCCGGCCTCACTGGAAAGCTTGTCAGCCTCAAGGACGCACTAGACGGATGTGAACGAATTCTTCGGGATGAATTCAAAGACTACCCGGAGAGCGCGCTCTATATGGTCGGGGCTATTGACGAAGCGAAGCGAAAGGGGCGCCCAGATCGGTCTGAAGGCTCAGCTAGGTCTGAGTCACATCCGAATCCCAAGGCAACAACCTAAAGTGGAAGTGGAACATGCAATCAGGAGGCATGACTCTTAAGATTCTTCTCCCGTTCAAAATCTTTACTGAGAAAGCAGACGTATTGCGTATTGTCGCGGGGACTCGCGACGGCTCCTCCTTTGGACTCCTGCCCCACCGGCTTGACTGCACGGCAGCCCTCGCGCCCGGGATCCTGACGTACGAAACAGAAGTGGATGGTGAGGTATACGTGGCTGTCGATGAAGGCGTCCTGGTTAAAATTGGCACCGACGTGCTGGTCTCGGTACGTAATGCGATAGGGGGGGTGAACCTCGCCCAACTGCGCGAAGCGGTCGATCGTGAATTTTTGACTCTGGATGAACAGGAGAAAAGCGTGCGTTCGGTGCTGGCGAAATTAGAGAGCGGATTTATTCATCGTTTGGCCACGTTTCATCATGAGTGAAAAACCGGAAGAGAACTCTGCGCCTGGCCAGACGGAGCTCAGTCATCGGGTGGGAGAGAAGGCGGCACGCAAGCTCAAGGCGCAACGTCATGTCACGAAGACTGTCTGGTCCGGCTTGGGCATGATGGGCATCGTGGGCTGGTCGGTGGCGGTGCCGACGCTTCTCGGTGCGGCGCTCGGGATATGGCTGGACCGGCGCTTCCCAGGAAGCCGATCCTGGACGTTGGCCCTGCTGGTCGCTGGCCTCGCGATCGGTTGTTTACTCGCGTGGCATTGGGTTGCGGCGGAAGGAAGAGACATACGCGAGCAAGAGGAGAATAACCATGAATGAATCAGTGAGCCTGATGGGTGCCGTGGTAGCGGGCGTCTTGCTCGGGACGATGTTCTTTGGCGGTCTTTGGTGGACAGTGCGGCAGGGTGTTTCTGCCAACCGTCCGGCGCTTTGGTTTCTGGGAAGCTTGCTGTTGCGGACAGGTATGGCCCTCGCCGGATTTTATGTTGTCGGGGGTGGTCATTGGGAGAGGTTGTTGTTGTGTCTCCTTGGATTTGTCATCGCGCATTTCCTCGTGACCCGGTTGACCGGCCCGCCGGTCGAACAGCACAAGTTCCCAGCGAAGGAGGCCGGTCGTGCGTCTGAGTCCTGACGACATCATCCTCTGGCACTATGGGTTTTTCAAACTCAACGCCACTATTGCGGTGACGTGGGGGCTGATGTTCGTGCTGGTGGTCGGTTCAGCGCTCATCACGCATAACCTTTCCCCGGGCCTGAGACGTTCCCGCTGGCAAAACTTCTTGGAAATCATCGTGACCGCTATCGAAAAACAAATTCAAGAAGTTGGCCTCCGCCATCCAGAACAATATATCGGCTTTCTGGGCACGCTCTTCCTGTTTGTTGCTGCGGCCAGCCTTGGCACGGTGATCCCCGGCTATGAGCCGCCGACTGGCTCGCTCTCGACTACCACAGCACTGGCGTTGTGCGTGTTTGTAGCCGTGCCGTTGTTCGGCATTGAAGAACAAGGTGTGGGCGGATACCTCAAGTCCTACGCACAGCCAACGGCGATCATGTTACCGTTCAACATCATCGGTGAATTCTCCCGCACCGTGGCTCTGGCTGTCCGTCTATTCGGCAATATGATGAGCGGAGCCATGATTATCGGCATCCTACTCACGATTACCCCCTTTATCTTCCCGATCGCCATGACGGCGCTCGGTCTGCTCACCGGCATGGTACAGGCCTACATCTTCAGCATCCTGGCAGCTGTATACATCGCGGCCGCCACGCGAATCCGTAAGCCCAAGCCTGAACCAGATGCAAGACAGTGAATCATGAACTGCGAAACCAAAAGGAGCTGCCATGGACAACATGACGATTATCGCGGTGACATCAATTGTCACTGCCGGTCTGACCACTAGCTTCGGTGCGATCGGGCCTGCATTGGGCGAAGGGCGTGCGGTGGCTGCAGCATTGACTTCACTGGCGCAGCAGCCTGATGCCTCCGCGACCATCACCCGGACCTTATTCGTGGGCCTGGCGATGATTGAATCCACGGCGATCTACTGTTTTGTGGTGTCGATGATTCTCCTATTCGCCAATCCCTTTTGGAACCACGCCATCGCGCTCGCCACGGGAAAGTAACCTATGCTGATCGATTGGTTCACCGTCGGCGCGCAAGTCGTCAATTTCCTTATCCTGGTGTGGCTATTGAGGCGCTTTCTGTACAAACCCATCCTCCACGCCATCGATGAGCGGGAGAAGCGGATCGCCAAGGAACTCGCGGATGCTGACGCGAAACAAATGGAAGCCCGAAAGGAACGTGACGAATTCCAGCATAAGAATGAGGAGTTCGCCAGACAGCGTGCCGCGCTCTTGAGCCAGGCGACGGACGAAGCGAAAGCCGAACGTCAGCGCCTTCTCGAAGAAGCGCGTCAAGCGGCCGATGCGATGAGTGCCAAACGACAGGAAACGCTCAGAAACGAGGCCCATTACCTCAATCAAGCCATCGGTCGCCGGACTCAGCAGGAAGTATTCGCCATCGCACGAAAAGCGCTGTCGGATCTCGCCACGACGAGTTTGGAAGAACGCCTGGGCGCGGTGTTCATTCGCCGCTTGCAAGAGATGGACGGGGAGGCGAAGGCGGGCCTCGCCAAGGCCCTGAAGACAGCGCCTAACCCCGCGCTCGTGCGCAGCGCGTTTGACTTGCCTGCGGAGCAGCGCACGGTGATTCAACAGTCGCTCAACGAAACCTTCTCGACGGCAATTCCCGTCCGGTTTGAGACCGCGCCGGACTTGATCAGCGGAATCGAACTCATCACGAATGGACACAAAGTGGCCTGGAGCATAGCGGATTACCTCCTGTCGCTGGAAAAAGGCGTCGGCGAACTTCTGAAAATGAAAGACAAATCTGAAGCCCCGGTCAAATCTCAAACTGAAGAACTTCAGCCCGAATCAGAGAGCCATTGAGTATGGAACCTGAGAGCCTCCAGCAGGTTTTCGACAGTGCGTTTACCGGAATACGTCAGGTGCGAGACGCCTTCGTGCCTCAACTGAGGCCACGGGAGGTCGGCACGATCACGAGCATCGCTACGGGCATCGCAAAAGTCTCAGGCCTCCCCGGTGTGGGTTTTGAGGAGGTGTTGAGATTTCCCGGCGATGTGTATGGCATCGCATTCAACGTGGATGAAGACGAAATCGGCGTTGTGCTGTTGGGCGACCACTGGCAGTTGCATGCGGGCGATGAAGTCGAGCGTAGGGGGCACGTGATGGACGTGCCGGTGGGAAACGGATTAATCGGACGTATTGTGAATCCATTGGGCCGACCTCTGGACGGCAAAGGTCCGGTGATGTCCAGCGCGCGCCTGCCCACCGAACGCAGGGCGCCGCACATTATGGATCGCGCGCCCGTCACTATGCCGCTCCAGACCGGCCTGAAAGTCGTCGATGCGCTCGTTCCTATCGGACGCGGTCAGCGCGAACTGATCGTCGGCGACCGGCAGACAGGCAAAACCGCCATCGCGCTCGATACGATTCTTAATCAACGTGACCAAAATGTGCTGTGCGTGTATTGCGCCATTGGCCAGCGCGCGTCCGGCGTGGCCAAGGTGATCGCTACCCTGCGAGAGCAAGGCGCGATGGATTACACCGTCGTAATCGTAACCGAAGGCAACGATCCACCCGGCCTCGCCTACATCGCTCCGTACTCCGCAACAAGCATTGCGGAATATTTCATGGCACAGGGCCGCGATGTACTGGTTGTGTACGACGATCTTACGCATCATGCGCGTGCCTATCGTGAACTGTCTCTGCTACTGCGTCGCCCGCCCGGCCGAGAAGCGTTTCCCGGCGACATCTTTTACATTCACGCGCGGCTGCTGGAACGGGCCACGCACTTGCGCCCGGAGTTCGGAGGCGGCTCGCTGACCGCGTTGCCTATCATCGAAACCGAAGCCCAGGATATTTCGGCCTACATTCCGACCAACCTGATTTCTATCACGGACGGGCAGATTTACCTCTCGCCGTCGCTGTTCGAATTGGGCGTGCTGCCTGCGGTCGATGTCGGAAAATCCGTGTCGCGCGTCGGCGGCAAGGCGCAACGCGCGGCCTACCGTGCCGTGGCTGGTGACCTCAAGCTCGCCTATGCGCAGTTCGAGGAGCTTGAGACCTTTGCGAGGTTCGGCGCCAGGCTGGATGAACATACACGCACGATCATTGACCACGGACGGCGTATTCGCGCTTGCCTCAAACAGCCTGAGTTCGCTCCGGTGTCCGTGCCCTCGCAAATCGCTGTGCTGCTGGCGTTGACCGAGGAACTCTTCGACCGCGTGCCGCTTGCCCGGATGGTAGAGGCCGAGCGGGCCGTGCAGCAGGCGGTGGTGAACATCCCGGCGGAAGTTATCGCACGGATTGATACGGCTAAAAAGTTGAGCGACAACGATCGGAACACGATTATCGACATTGCCCGAAACGCGCTCGCACGGTTTCAGCCTGAAGCCGGGCTCAAGGAGAAAGAATGAGTGAGTCCGCCGCGAATCTGCGCCGAAAGATCGCCGGCGCCGGGGAATTGGAGTCCGTGGTGCGCACAATGAAGGCTATGGCCGCCTCGAGCATCGGACAATACGAGAACGCGGTGCGCGCGTTAGCCGACTACTATCGCACGGTGGAGTTAGGGCTGGTCGCTTGCTTCAGGGAAGGCGGGCCGACACCCTTGATTGCAGGAAGGGAAAGGCGAAGAGTGACGGGTCCGATCAGCGCGATTGTCTTCGGTTCCGATCAGGGGTTAGTGGGCCAGTTCAATGACGCGGTGGCTGATTTTGCGGTGAAAACGCTGGCCGCTCTTCCCAGTACACCGCAGATTTGGGCGGTCGGCGAACGGGTGCAGGGACGCCTGTCGGATGCGGGACTGCCGCTGGTCGGATTCTTCACTGTGCCGAATTCCGTCAAGGCCATTACCCCGCTTGTCGGAAAGATTCTTGTCGAGAGCGAGACGCCTCATAGCCAGGATGACGTCACGGAACTCTACCTCTTTTACAACCGTCCTACGTCAGGTGCGGTCTATGAGCCTGTCAGTCAGCGGCTGCTGCCGCTGGACGAAACATGGCGACGCCAGTTGGCCGAACGGCGCTGGCCGACAGGAAACTTGCCTGAGATCGTAGGGGGGAGCAGCGCGACGTTGCGGGCGCTTATCCGTGAATATCTTTTTGTCTCGCTCTTCCGGGCCTGTGCCGAATCCCTCGCGAGCGAGAACGCGAGCCGCCTGGCGGCGATGCAACGTGCCGACAAAAATATCGGCGAATTGCTGGAGCATCTCAATAGGACATTCCATCGTTTGCGCCAGAGTGGCATCGACGAGGAACTGTTCGACGTGATCTCCGGATTCGAGACGCTGTCACGCAAGGAACGCCGTCTAGCCTCCTGAGGGCTCAGTCATGAAAGCGCTATTTTCATCCAGACGGCATGGTCTTGAACGCGAGTGTTTGTTTTGGTGTCCACTGGTGACGGAATGGGATTTCTACAACAAGGCAACGCGCTCAGGCAAGAGGAGATAACCGAAGAAATCGAAGTGTTGATGTTGAGCACTCTGGCCGCACCCCATCGCCGGTAAATGGACGCGTCAATGAAAGGAGCAGCACGATGGCAACCGATCCTGTCTGTCAGATGAACGTCGAAGAGAGAACGGCAGCCGAACAGAGCGCCTACGAAGGAACCACATACTATTTCTGCTCACCCGGTTGCCGCGAGGCCTTCGAGAAGGACCCCGGCCAGTATCTCCCAAAGACGACCGACCTCTTGGGGCGGAAGATCCATCCGGAGCGATAGCCGCCATGTCCATCATCCGGCAAGATCCGACGACAAAAGAGTGGGTCATCGTCGCGGCTGAACGGAAACGGAGGCCACACGAGTACAACCAGCATGCGCAGGCTCGCCAGCAAGCTACCGAGAACGGTCCTTGCCCTTTCTGTCCCGGGCATGAAGCGTCGACGCCGGAAGAGGTATTTCGAATCCCGGCGTCGGAGGGAACCGGTTGGACCGTACGGGTGACATCCAACAAGTATCCGGCACTCGGGCCGATGGGCGGCTTGGAACGGCGCGAAGAAGGAGCGCTGTTTCGAGAA
>JAOUEB010000058.1 GCA_029858925.1 Nitrospira sp. | reverse complement strand
GAGTGACCAGGCCGCTTCTAGCGGAGCCTTGCCGGTTGCTTCAAACGCGCCTTGGAGGGGCTGAATCACAAACGGCATCGAATAGAAAACTGAGGCGATGACGAGTCCGGTGAACGTAAATGCCAGATTGAAGCCTGTAAACCGACCCAGCGGTCCATAGGGACCGAGCGCTACGAGGATGTAAAATCCTAGGACGGTGGGAGGGAGCACAATCGGAAGCGCGACCATCGCCTCCACAATCGGCCTGCTCCTAGAGCGGGTATGGGCCAACCACCAGGCGAGAGGCGTCCCGACGATAAGCAGGACGATCACCGTCGTCGTGGCGAGTCGCAATGTGACCCACAGCGCGTTCAGATCCATGTCCGTCATGTTCAGTCTCCTGCGCGCCGCTAGTTCAACTCATATCCATAGCGCGCGATGATCGCCTTCATCTGCGGACCACCCATAAACTCCATCAACGCTTTCGCCGCCGGATTGTCCTTTCCCTTCGCCAGCAAAATCACATCCTGCTTGATCGGTTCATGCAGGTCGGCCGGTACAACCCAACGACCTCCCGTACCCGTGCTCTTTGGATCAATGACCTGGGACAAGGCCACAAAGCCTAGTTCGGCATTGCCGGATTCGACGAATCCCATGGTCTGGCCCAGATTTTCTCCCATGACAATCCGAGGTTGCAGCTTCTCCCAGACCCCCAGCGTCTGCATGGCCTGCATGGCGGCCGCTCCGTAGGGGGCGGTTTTGGGGTTGGCGATGGCCAGATGCGTGAAGCGCTCAGAGTTGAGCGTCCCGGCTCCCTTCACCAAGGAGGGATCGGGACTCCAGAGAACGACACGTCCGATGGCATAGGTAAACCGGCTGCCCTTGACTCCCAGCCCATCCTCCTCCAGGCGTTTGGGTCGCTCGACATCGGCGGATAGAAATATATCGAACGGCGCGCCGTTCTTAATCTGGGCAAAGAAGGCCCCGCTGGAGCCCGAGGCGACCCGCAGGGTATGGCCGGTGGCCCTTTCAAATTTCAGCGCCACGTCACGGAACGGCGGAATGAAATTGGCCGCCACTGCTACCAGAACTTGCTCGGCACAAGCCGGCGTCACGGCCGTACTTGCCAAGACAATCAAACACCCTGTAAGAATCATCCGCTTCATGGCCAACCCTTTCTAGATCCTGACTCGCATCTGAACATAAAAATAATCTGTGTCCATGTTCCCACCGGCTGGTAAGCCTGCAGAGACGGGGAGCCGGTCGAAATACGATCCTTTGAACCAATGTACGTAGCCGGCATCAAAATCCAGGTTGGTGTTGAGCGCCCACTGCACACGAAACTCCACGTCATGTCCTAACGAAGTGCCGGCGCGTCCAGTGGTGTCCTGCAGACCGGAACTGCCGAAGAAATCTCTACTCTGAGCCAAGTACCAGACACGATGCTTAAGTTGGACAGTCCAACCTTCCGCCGGTGTCACGATCACCCGCCAACCTGGCGAATTGATGTTGGTCCTGAAAAACGGCCCGAACGTTCCGGTTGGTCCATAATCTCCTCGACGTACCCCGAACAATGAGTCGAATCCTTCGTCTTGGGTGTCACCTGGTCGGCGGTCCCCGCTGGCGTAGTCGTAGTGGGCGACGAGTCGGGGAGACCAAGGAAGCTGAAAGGTATAGCCGAAATCAACATGTTGGAAATGCGCGAAGTGATCAGTTGCGCCGCGGGTGCCGGTCTGCCAGGCGCTCTCGACTTCATAGTCGATCTCACCCGGCCGAGGATCTTTATAGAGATGACCGCCGAAAGTGGAGTATGTGCGTCGGTTGGCTGCATTGGCCACATGCTGGTCGTTCAAGCCCAAGTAGTAGGCGTCCATCTGGAACCAAGGGAAATGCCGGCTTTCCAGGTAGGTTCCCCAAAAGAGCGACGTGTTGTATTGCCGATCGAGTTGCACGTCGTCTCGAACCACCGGTTCTGTCAGAAATGTCCTGATCCGCCACACCTTGTCTTGACCGATTTGCCAATGGAGCCCGTCGAACGAGTTGGTGGTGTTCCGGAAGTCGTTCCGCGCGATCAGCCGGCGGCGACCAAAATCCATTGTCATGCGTCCGAAATGGAAATCGCTTCGCAGCCCGGTTCCCAATACATCGTTCACGGTTAATGACCCGAGCAGCTGTAAAATATCGAATTCATTGACCGTGGTGTTGTTTCTAAAATCCCCAGGGTCCCCATTTAAATAGGCCCGCGCATCCTGCCCTTCGAACAGGAATCGGACAGGGCCGTTTCCGCCGAGTCCGATGCGTAGGCGTGATCGGAGGGTAATCTGGGGATCTGACCCTCCATTGCCGATGGCCTGACTGCTTCTCCAGGGGTGGTCGTACGATTCAAATCTCGTCCGGTTTTCGAGGCCGAGGTCGATCCAGTCCGGCAGGCGCAGAGCGGTTCGTAAGTAGCGCTTCCACTCGACTTCTCTCCGCAGAACGAGGGCCGCATCGGCAGGCTCGATCCATTTCACATCGGTTTGCGCACCTGCCCGCTTTTTGACGTCGGCAAGTCCATCGAGGAAGCCTGAACTTGGCTCAGCCTCAGCGGGTGGGGGTGGCGCCGGCGAGGGCTCTTCGGCCGGTGTGATGCTGGTTGCAAGCAGCATCGCCATCCCTAGGATGGCCGCACTACCTCGCGCGTTGGCCACCGTGTTTGTATGTGCCTTCCTCATCGTGCGGATCCAGGTTTCACAAGGGGGCAATGTTAGCCGGCACGCAATGAGCGGACTTTTCCGGTCTCGCTGGTGTCATACCCGCCCAAGGCTTCGATCTCGTTTCGAAATGCGCGGCTGACGAGCGTCTCGAATAAATGGGCTAATGTTGGGTGAGACGTTAGATACGCTTTGGGCACCACAAGGTCGTAGCGCGCAGTTTGTAGCGGTACAAAGTCAAGGTCGAAGTGTTGCGCGGCGGATCGAATCCCGATTCCGACATCGGCCTGTCGTTCCGCAACGGCTCTGGCCACCCCGAAATGCGTCGATACGACGCGGTCATACCCTGGAACTTGCGTCGGCGCCACTCCAGCTGTCCGCAACCGCTGATCGAGGAGCAGTCTTGCTCCAGAGCCCTCTTCCCGATTGATCAACGTTACCGTGGGTTCAGCAAGATCAGCTGCAGTGCGAATCGATTTCGGATTGCCGGGGCGAACTAAGAATCCTTCTTCCCATGAGGCGAAGGTCGCGACCTCATAACCTGATCCCTTCAGCGAACGCCTGAGAAACGGCAGATTGGATTCGCCGGTCACCGGATCGAATAGATGCATGCCGGCGATATGAACCTCGCCGCGTTGCAACGCGCGGAGGGCGGCCATGCTTCCCATGGTCCAGCCTACGACGGTCGTCCGGTCCTTCTGACGCCGTAAGTGTTCCCCGGCCAAAAAAATCGCCGGATCGCACCCAGCCACGGAAATTTCTTGTTGGATCGCTTCTCGATCGCGTGAGAGTTTTACGCTGACGGCGGTGCCGGAGTGCTTGCCGGAGGTTGCGGTGACATACCCATCGGCAGGAACTGCGAAGGAGAATTGCTCGCCCAAGTCGGTGAGTGGCCGCACAATGGTCCGTTTTCCAACAGTGGAAACTTTGACTCGGATCGGTTGAGACCCCCGTTCTTCAATGTGGGGGAGGCGGCCGATCAGGGAGCCTTCAACAATGTTTTCTGCCTGGGCAAGGCTGAACAGGTCTTCGACATGGCAGGCGAGCACCGAGGTTAAACGGAGGGCCACGGCGGTGGTTGGCAAGTACAGGTTCGACTCTATGGAAGAGACGGCTTGTCGTGTGATACCGGCGCGTGTTGCGAGTTCGGACTGAGAGAGGCCGTTCTGCATGCGGAACGATTTGAGGTGGTTGGAAATATGGGAGACCGCTTCGGCCGACTTGTGTGGGCGTTTCATTTGCATCGAATAGCAATAATGTACGACATATGTCAAGCATTATGGACGCCGTGCTTTGGTCTGGAGACGGGTTGACCGCGGATCGCATCATCAGCCGATAGGCGTCAGCGTATCGCCCGGTAGGACTGTAGACAAGACTCTGATCGGGTCGATAGATGTGGTAGATGTATTTGTCTCGGTGGAAAAACCGCAATCGTGGGAACCACTTTCAAGATGGAGGAGATTGCCATGACGATGCCCCCGAATCCGTCAACGAAGTCCGCACATATTGTGAGCGCATTCATTCTTGCTCTGATGTGTGTGTCGACGGCTGTAGCCGCGCAATTCGGGACTCCGAAGGGGGACGAAGGTACGCGCATCTTCAAGGCGACGGAACACCCTCACTACAGCGGTCATTTTCGTCTGTCAGGTCAGAAGGCAATTTTGATTGGAAGTATGAAGGATGAGGTTCCTTGGGATCACCTCGATTACGCCGGGAAGCGTCTGACCCCGGTGCAGGGCACTATCGACATTGAGGTGAACGAACTCACGAACAACGGCCAAGTAATCGCCGAATTTGTCGAGGGCGGCGACCGGTATCGGATCATCTTTGACCGGTTCGCCGCGAAAGCTCCGTTCCAGGACGGCGGCATTACCACCAGGATTTATGAACATGGCGATTCGAACAACGGGGATCCTCTGTACCCGAAGACGTGGCTGTATCTCGGAGGGTGGGGCACGGCGACGATGCACAAGAACGATCAGGTGCTCTATCAGGACTATGATGCCCACTTTATGGTGATGGAACGGTCCCGTGATCCCAAGACTCATGAGGTGCGTTATCCAACGAAACGGACGTTGCCTGGCGGCGAAACCGACCCGGCCGGCATGGAAATCGATCTGTGGGTCCGATCAAAAGAACAGAACGCCAAGAATTTTCCCCCGTTTGAAACATTCGTCCATCTCTGCTGGGAGGAAGTGACGTGGAAGTAACTCCCACAAATTCACTTCCGAGGATTGTCACCGGTCTTCTGGCCATCTTTGCGATAGCCATGGGACCTGTGGCTGTTCGGGCGGAGACTTCGTCTCCCCGGCAGCAGTGGAACTTCGATCAAGAACAGTCCGGCGTCCTTCCAGGCCTATTTTCAATTGGAACGTTGTTCGATGGAAGACAGGCCGGCGATTGGCAGGTTCTCGCGACTGATCGCGCGAAGAGTCCTCCGCACGTGCTCGCCCAGTTGATGGCCAAAGGGGCGGAGCATGCATACAAGATAACGCTGGTCAAAGAGATCGTCGCTTCTGACCTCAATCTTGAAGTGGCATTTTTGCCGATCCAGGGCAATGCGGATATGGGAGGCGGTTTGATTTGGCGGGCGGCCGATGATCTCAATTACTATCTGGCGCGGGCCAACCCGCTGGAACAAAACATTCGAGTGTATCGAGTCGTGCACGGCGTTCGGCACCTGCTGGAAAATTTCAACCAGATAATCGACGTGAAGCGATGGCACACACTTCGAGTCATCCATCGCGGATGTGATATCAGCATCTTCTATGATGACAAACAGGTGTTCGATCTCTGTGACAAGACATTTCAAACCGGGAGGATCGGACTCTGGACGAAATCCGATGCCGTGACCTATTTCGATGATCTTCAGTTACAGCGCTTGAAATAGTTTGGCTCCGGCACGATAGAACCGGTTGGATATTGTCGCCTTGCTTCGATACACTGCTTGACGCACAAGGAGTCATCGATGCAAGACGATCGATCGGCAAATTTTTACTCTCTGTTGGAACTTCCCACGACCGCCACTGAAGTGGAGATCAAGAAGGCCTGGCATGAGCAGCTCCAGGTCTGGCATCCGGACCGCTTCACGCACGCGCCGACGTTGCACGACAAAGCTGAAGCCCGAACCAAGCTCATCAATCAGGCGTACGAGACGCTGAGCGATCCCGCCGCGCGCGCGCGCTATGATGCGACCGTGCAGTCGGCGGCGCCTCCGACTGCACCCACCAGGCAGCCGTCGTCTTCATCGTCCTATGCGTCTCCTCCGCCCAGACAGACGGCGCCTCAGCCTCGTGAGCGACGAGGACCGCAATCTCCCATTACGCTCACGAAACAGGGACGAGGCACAGTCATGGTTCCTGCCATCCATCTCTACATCGATACCGGAGCGCCCCACCCGTACGATTTCCGTGGATTCACGAGAATTGCCGGGACGATGCGGGAGCCGTTGCCCGTGGGAGACTATGCCGTCGCTGAGATGCCCGAGCTGCTGGCGATCAAATGCCTCAATGTGGAAGTGCTCTACACGATCTTCTCCAACCCTCACGACAACCGCACCGGGTTTCTCCAAGATCTCGAACGCATGACGGCTTATCCGGCCAGGTTTCTGGTCATCGAAGGGGTCTTGACCCATAAGAAGGGCGGAGGCCGCCTCAATCAGTACCACAAGAACGGCGTGATGGATTTTCTCGATGCGCTGACGGCGCGCTACGGTGTGCAGATCATCTATGCGGATACGCGAGACGAAGCGGAAGAACGCATCGCCAATCTTGCCGCCCTGCACTACTCCTACCACTTTGCCGAGCAGATGGGGTTCGGCCGCTGCCTGACCGAACACGACGTGTAGCGACGCAGCTAGACGCCCGTCTGAATTCCGAGCTGCCATCGGCAGCCCATGGGTGTTCTGACGGAAGCGGAAGAGATCGATGCTTACGGAGTTGGTCAGGCCCTACGGTCAGTCGGTGTGTCAAGGAGGAGTGAACCCGTGGGGATTGAGGCTTTGCCAGCGCCAGGTATCGGCGCACATCTCCGGGAGTCCACGCGCTGCCCGCCAGCCGAGTAGACCGGCCGCCCTGCCGGGATCGGCGTAGCAGGCGGCGATATCGCCGGACCGGCGAGGCGCAACGTTGTAGGCGACGTGTTGCCCGCTGGCCTGCTCGAACGCCCGCACGATATCCAATACGCTATAGCCCTTTCCGGTGCCGAGATTCACCGTCAGGCAGTCCGTCGGTTGGGTCCATCGATCGAGCGCTTCCAGTGCTTTCAGATGTCCGATCGCCAAATCCACGACATGAATGTAGTCGCGCACGCCGGTCCCGTCCGGTGTTGCATAGTCGTTGCCGAAGACATTCAAATGCGGCCGCCGTCCCACCGCCACTTGCGCAACGAAGGGCATCAGGTTATTCGGCGTGCCCTGCGGGTCTTCGCCGATCAGCCCGCTCGCATGTGCTCCCACCGGATTGAAGTACCGGAGAATGCCGATACGCCAGGACGCATCGCTCCGCTGCACGTCGCGCAGGATCTCCTCGACCATGAGCTTCGACCGGCCATACGGGTTGGTCGCGGAGAGCGGATGATCCTCCGTCAACGGCAGCCGCTGCGGATCACCATAGACCGTGGCAGATGAGCTGAACACCAGCTGTTTCACCCCGCACTCGCCCATGGCCTCCAGCAGGCGCAACGAGCCCACCACATTGTTGTCATAGTACGACAGGGGCTGTTGCAC
>JAOUEB010000057.1 GCA_029858925.1 Nitrospira sp. | reverse complement strand
AACTGAAGCGGGCATACAGACATACTCCTGTTCATAGATGGTCATGGGAAGTAGCGATTGCATTGAGATTGAACGATTCATGGGCGTACGCTGGAGAATCAATTTTAAGGCAATGGGCCTGGCTGCGGCACTAGGCCTTGTCCTAGTATTCGGTTCAAGTCGTACTAGAGCCATACTAATCGGGCCGCTTGGCTCTTGCCGCTCTTGCTTGGCTTTCTCATGAGGCCTAGAATTGCCCCACTCTCATGGCACCGCAAACCACCAAGAACAAACGGCGCGCAAGAGGGAAGGCTCGCCCTTCGCCTGTACCAAGTACCGCCGCGCGCGCACGTAGGCCGATCCTCCCTGTTTTGAAAGATGAATTCTTGGCCATGGCGTTTCGGCTGAGTCCCCATCCTATGGGCGTGACGGAATTGGAGACCGGTCGCTGCCTCGATATCAACGACGCCTGCCTGGAGATGTTCGGGTTTCGGCGCGACGAGGTGATCGGTCAGACGACATTTCTCCTGAACATTTGGCCCAACCTCCAAGATCGAGTGCGATTGATCGATCGCCTCAAATCCGAGCGGTCTGTACGAAATCTCGATGTGTCGATGCGGACGAAAAGCGGAGACCTTCTCCACTTTCTCCTCTCCACTGACGTGGTCATGCTGGGGAAGACACGCTGCCTGTTGACGATCGGCAGCAACATCACTGAGCGCAAACGCGCCGAGGAAGCCTTGCGGGATGCTCAAGAAAAGCTGGAGCGCCGAGTCCGTGAGCGAACGGGGGAGCTGGAACGGGCCAATGCGGCGTTGACCGAGAGCGAGGAACGGTTTCGCACATTCCTCGACCATGCCGCGAATCTGGCGTTCATCAAAGCGACCGATGGACGGTATCTCTATGTGAACCGCCGATTCGAGGAGGCATTCCGACTCGATCACAACAGTATTGTGGGCAAGACGGACGAGGAGCTATTCCCGCGCGAACAGGCCGATCAGTTTCGAACCCACGATCTCACGGTACTCGAAGCCGGAACAGCCATGGAATTTGAGGAGACACCGCTCTATGCGGACGGCCCCCACACGACAATCGCCGTGAAATTTCCTATGCGAGACAAATCGGGGAACATCTATGCGGTCGGCGGCATTATCACCAATATCAATGAACGCAAGCTGGTTGAGCAGACGCTGCAGCAGAATCAGCTGGAACTGCAGCGGCAGCGGGCGCAGCTGCAAGACCTGACCTCCACACTTATCAAGGCCCAGGACAGCGAGCGCCAGCGAATTGCGCGCGACCTGCACGATGATTTTAGCCAGCGGATGGCCGCGCTGGTGCTCGATGTGGCGTCGCTCGAACAACAGCCGCCTCTCTTGCCAGAACTAATCGGACAAGCTTTGGAGCCGGTTCGTGAGCAACTCGAGCGGCTGTCCGATGACCTCCATAACCTCGCCTACAAACTCCACCCGTCTCTGTTGCAACATGCGGGACTGCAACCGGCCGTCGAGGACCACATCCGTGAGGTCACCAAGCGGACCGGACTTTCTGTGTTGTTGAAGGCGAATCGCGTATCCGGGTCACTGCCGATGGACCATTCCACCTGTCTGTTCCGCGTGTTACAGGAAAGCCTTCAAAACGTCGTCAAACATGCCTGTGCCACCGAGGCAACCGTGAAACTGGGCGGTTCATCCAAGGGAGTCGGCCTGTCCGTGACCGATAACGGCAAGGGATTTGACGCGAGCGACAAGAGCGCCCATCACATGGGGTTAGGCTTGACCAGCATGCAGGAGCGATTGCGGCTGCTCAATGGATTCCTCCGCATCCATTCCAGGCCGGCGGACGGCACGAAGATCTGCGCATGGATTCCATTCGAGAAGGACAACGCCTGATGCGCCCTCGTATCCTGATAGCGGACGATCACTCCCTGATCCTGGCCGGGATTCGGAAGCTGGTGGAAACCGAAGGCGACGTCGTCGGCACCGTGGAAGATGGCCGCGCGCTGGTCGAAGAAGCGCAGAAATTACGCCCGGACCTGATCTTACTCGACATCTCCATGCCGCTGCTCAATGGGCTGGATGCAGCCAGACAACTCACGAAGCTCGTGCCCGACAGCAAGCTGATCTTTCTCACGATGCATGCGACACCGACGTATGCAACGGAGGCCTTCAAGGCCGGAGCTTCCGGATATTTGATCAAACGGTCCGCCGCATCGGAGCTCAAGCAGGCCATACAAGCGGTCATGCGAGGACAACACTATATGACGCCACTCATCACGAAAGACGTGCTGGCTACCACATTGCATCCGCCGGAAACACTGGCGCCTCAACCGCCCGTGACCGCCCTCACGCCGCGGCAGCGGGAAGTATTGCAGCTCATCGCGGAAGGGAAGGGCACCAAGGACATCGCCACGCTCCTGAATATTTCCGTCAAGACCGTGGAGTTTCATAAGTCTCGGATCATGGATGCGCTGGATCTCCATTCGACCGCCGAGCTGACCAAGTATGCAGTGGCCGAAGGCCTGGTGAGTCTGTAAATCCCTCCTCGCGCAAACCAGTCGGCGCCATGAAGCGCCGGCTGACGAGCATCTCCTCCTGTGCCTGCTCAGATTCGTCGAAAGGTTCCTCGTCGGCCACCGTACGCCCTGGTAACATTTCTTCGTGTTTCTGGCAGTTCCCCTAGTTCTGCTCTCCGCCGATTTCTTCTACCATATGCCGCCTGAGACGAGGACTTCATCGAAGGGGGTGCCCTATGGCGATCGCGGCAGTCATTTCTCATGTGCATGGCGCGCTGGAGAGGCTTGGCAGCGATTGTCCCATGGAAGACGTCCCTAGCCTCTGTCCGGAGCTCACGTGGAATCAAGTGTTTCTCGCGATCGATTATTTGAGCCGTACGGGGCAGATTTGCGTGACGCTTGATGCCGGCAGGACTTACAGAGTAAAGGCCACTCGCGCCGCTACTGCCGAGCCTTCTTGTGTTTCAGCCTGTCCCTAGCGATACGTACTTCACCTCGGGGCTAGTAAATTCCCTAGTTCTGGTCCCAAACCGGCTGTGCTAGGGTGCATTCTTCAACATGGGCTTCTGAGATATCTGGCCGGAATATCTTATAATGCATAAATCTCACGACACCACAGCAGATGATGAGCCAACGTCCCGTGGACGTGAAATGGAGGCGCCAATGGACACGCAGGTCATTCAAGAAGTTCGTCAAGAAACAGGAATCCCCCCCACGAAAATGCTCTGCATCCACCAGCGGCTCATCGATGATGTCCGGACCAGAAGCGGCAAGCCGACCGGGAAGGTTCGATGCCTCGAATGCGGGACAATTTTCGACGACCCTCATCGGGACCTACACTGACTCATTGCGCCGGTGACCTGCGGATTCTATGGCGCGCTTGTGAAACACCTCTCGACAGCCCGCTCGTGACCTTCCCCCCGAAAACTAGACCACTGGCTAGGAAGTCCGACTGTGCTACGACACTTACTCCCGATTTGTCAGGCAACTGCATGAGCGCTGTTTTCAGGATTATGTTTCGGAGACGTTCCCACCCAGATCATTCGCGATCAGCCTGAATGGTTCAAGAGCCGCTTCGAGGTCGTCGACAATTTCTTGGACGATCACATCTGGATTGTGAAGATTGAAGCAATTCTCCAGGGAGGCGCCTTTGAGCCAGAAGATGTCAGGGCTGGCTTTGTCACAGGCGATGATGTCGTCGTAGTCGTAGGCTCGCCAGCGACCGTCCTGTTTCTTGCGGACCAGGTGGATTTGCGGGTATGTCTATTCGTCGGGGTATAACCTTTCACGAACTCGTCGGTATGGACGTCGTCGATCGTACGACTGTGCAAAGAGGTGGGTCGTTCCAAAACGACGGGAAGAAGGACGTCGTTCGCTTTTTCGGTTGTGCGGACACAGGGCACCTCTCGACGGTTGTAGGGTGCACGGCCTACGGCAACACAGGAAGACCTTGGTTGCCCCACAGGTCCACGTTTCAACGTATGCACCTCGGTGCGATGGGTGCCCTCGATACCGTAGCCTGTGCTGACACGCAGGCTCACCATGAATCCAGAACGGTTGTGCCCAACGTGGCGGCCTGATGGGGGGCTGCACGGTCGAGACGGCAGCTGCGAGCGTGTCGAGCAGTTGCCCCGGATTGGCCTGCTTGGCGAGGCAGGCATACGCCCCCGCCTCCATTGCCTGGCACATTACCGTATCTGACATTGTGCCCGAGTGCAGGATCACCAGACTCTCCGGCCAGCGGGCATGGATCACCGTCAGAAGGTCGAACCCATTCATGTGAGGCATCGTGAGGTCGGTTAGGACGACGGCAGATCGTGAATGCTCCATGTGACTGAGCGCATTGGGACCATCCGCAGCCGTTTGGACCAGGTAGCCAGCCGCTGTTAATAGGTCGTCCAGCAACTTCCTGAGCAGATCATCGTCCTCCACCACCAGCACCTTGATGCGTTGAGCTATCATAGGATTGCCCTCCGGGCCAGGGTCACACCACACAGCGTGTCATCTACCTGAACAACGATCGGAGAAAGAGGCCAGCGGCCGACGGAGGGAGTTGTGCGCGGCTGTCACAAATCCAATACTCAGAAAGTTATTTTGGACACACGTAACCTTTATTGAGATATTCCGGCCAGATATCTCATGAAACCACGTTATACAAAAACTCTTGGCACAGCCGATTCGGGAGCAGAACTAGGGAATGTACTGGACTTGCGCAGTGTTGACCAAGTAGCTTAAATTAAGTAGAAACCCCCTTGATTGGATACGGCGTTGGGACAGGCACGGCATCTGATTCCTCCGATCAGCAATGTGGTCGCGGGAGCACGCGGGCGGGGCGCTAACCGGTCGATCAGCGAACAGATGACTTTGGCCGGCCACACGCTACCTGGATGGCCAGCACCGGCAGAGGTGGCGTCCATTCACGATCCCAGATGCCAGGATACCGAATCATGGTCTCGACAGCCAAGGCGCCATATGGCGTAGGAATAACTATGGAGTGCGCGCTAGGTCGTTTGTGCTGGCGCTCTGGCAGCCAGAGCGCCAGCACCTGACAGGGATCGTCCCACCGGTCGTTGCACATGAAACGCTCCAGAAGAATGAGGCAAAGGCCGGAACCGGCGTGCCGGAGAGGATCAAGGAGCGGGAGTGACAGTTTTACTGGCCCGAGCGGTGCGCCTCGCAGGTGTGAACCGGTCGGCTACTGCCGGAGGCGAACACAGTTTGATGCCAAACAGGCAGACATCGCCAGAAAAGACTCCCGGTACCTATTCACCGGTTCGATCCGATTGAATGATCATTCGCTATTCCGTCTCTTCGCCGCCTTCAATGCATGCTTCGCATTGGTCCAATTCCGGAGTGCCGTGCTCACTACAGAAATACCGGCGGCAGCGGCTGCACGTCATGAAGGTCATCCTGACTCGATCTTCGGCTTCGCATCGAAAACACTGGCCAGCGCTACGGGCTTTGGGCATCGCTATGTCTCCACGACAGGTCGTATTAGTTCTCAGGACGTCATGTCCATGATGGGTTGATTATTGCAGGAAGTGGCCTGCGTCCGCCACATGGGTAGTTCTACACTGATAACACATCGGTGTTTGTCGCTCCCATTCATATCAGACATGCGTTGGTCTTTCGAATCACAATCGCGACGGCATCGTTGTGAACCGTCCCAAATCTTGCTGCAGGCTGATTAAGAGTTCGCTGGAACCAACTTGGGGGAGGGTGATTTGCGAGTTGTTTCGCTTACTAGACCTGTCGTCGCCTCATTCACCCAATATGGCTGAGGCTATGCAGGCAGACTGAGGATGAAGGTCGTTTTTGAAAGTTCTGTCTCTGCTCCAAACTGGTGAGCCGGCTGGGACTCGAACCCAGGGCCCTCGCCTTAAAAGCCCAAAAAGCCAATAAGTACAATGGCTTGATCTTGTTTGGTGTTCCCCGTTTTATCAGGAGAATTAAGGCGTTGCGAGGTTTCTACTGATTCGATTGATTCTGATGATTGCGCTGTATTTTGCAGAGTCTTATCACAAATTTAGCACAGGACGATTCACGCAAATCAATTCACGCAAATCACACGTTCACGGTGTACTGATCAACGTACTTTGAGAAGATCGAGCACCCGTTCGCAGGTGCTATGCCAAGATGGCATGACCTGTCTTCGGCCTGTGCAATGACCGGCCGGTTATTGCACGGCATGGGGACTAAGATTAGAATCCAGAAGTTACCCTTAGCAAGTGTTTCCTTGAGAGACAAAGCTTACAGCAGGCTTTGGTCCAGCTAATCCTATATATCTATGGCAGCTCTCCGAGCTTTCAAGTTCTTTCCCAGTCCCGCCCGTCCCGCGGTTCAGGGTCCAGTCGTTATCAGTTTCTACTCTCCATGGGGCGCAACTGGGGCGGATGTAGCGTGACCAATGGCTTCCCCTTGGGAAATATGTCGCAATGGCCAAGAACGAAGAGTTCAGAATGTCGGTATCCGTTTGAGAACTGGGCGTGACGATAGATTAAGAATTTACGGCAGGAGTAAACCACGGCTTGAGAGGTTCGATAAGTTATGACATTTGCGAACCGAGGTTTACTGTGAGAGGCTAACAAAGGAGGAGAATAGAGTGCGATGAGGTTGGGGAGGTGTGGGCTCTGCTTACAACAGAAAGAACTTCAGAATAGTCATCTGCTACCCGCTGCTCTTTATAGGCAATTCAGAGACCCGTCTGCTTGGTCAAACCCTAACCCAGTTTTAGTAACAAATTTGAGGGCGTTTACCTCGTCTCAGCAATTATCATCACCGTTTCTGTGCGCGGATTGCGAATCGCGATTTTCCGTCAATGGGGAAAACTATGTTGTGATTCAATGTGCGAACCGTGATGGCTCGTTCAATTTGCGGGAACTGTTACAATCCGCGTCTCCGTTACTTGAAGATAAAACAAATCAGATCGCAATTTATGACGTTCACCGATTGCTTGGCACCAAAGTGGATCAATACCTGTATTTCTCTACAAGTGTCTTTTGGCGCGCTTCTGCACACAGATGGAAAATAGGAGGCGAGCGCATTGGGCAAATATCGCTTGGTGAGCAATATCAGGAGCAGTTCCGTTTGTATCTACTCGGTCAAGCAGCGTTCCCAGAGAATGCTCGCATCTATGTCCACGTTTCCAGTGAGACTCACATACCTCTCACTGTTACCACCGTTCCCACTACGTTCCGCATGGGAAGGGCACATCGTCACAAATTCTGTATTCCCGGTGTGCTCTTCATCTTGTTTCTGGGGAGCGAGGTTTCCAAAACATTTGATGACTTGGCGCTCAATGGCAGTAAACAACAAATAATGTGGATTTGTCAGTGGCAGAAGGATTCGCTCTTACGTGGGATACTAAAGCGTATGCAGTCAGCGATACCGACGGGGAATCTAAGAAAGGGGAAAGGTTGAGCTTCCAATTGGTGTAATCAGACCTTTCGCACAGCCTCTCTACTAG
>JAOUEB010000056.1 GCA_029858925.1 Nitrospira sp. | reverse complement strand
TGATCGTCGGCGATCAGCACCTTAATTTTCTCCATGACTCTCATCCTCCCTCTTGTCTTTGTCGAATAACGGCACTTCGACCACGACCTTCGTGCCTCGTCCCTTTTTGGAATCGACGTGCCCCTCTCCCCCGACCAACCTCGCCCGCTCCAAGATGCCTTTGATCCCGAAATGGTCCCACTTTTCAGGGTCGCGCAGGACGGTCTCCATGTCGAACCCGACGCCATCATCGGTGATCGTGACCCGCAGCATCTCCAGGCCGATCTCCAGCCGGATCGACACCCGGCCGGCCTTCGCGTGTTTTTGGACGTTGCTCAAGGCCTCCTGAATGATGCGGAACAGGAAGATCTTGGTCCGTGGAAAGAGAATCTGCTCATCCCCCTTCACGGTGAATTTGGCGGCTATATGCGACTGGATCTCGTACGACTTGAGATAGTTGGTGAGGGCGGGAATCAATTCCATCTTGTCGTAATGGAGCGGCCGCAGGTTGAAGATTACTTGGCGCGCTTCCTGAATGGCCAGTTTGAGTTGCGCCTTGCTCTCCTTGATGGTCGAGAGCCCGGCTTTCGGATTTTTCCGCATAAGCTGCAGGCAGAGGTCGAGCTTGAAATTGACGCCCGCCAGGCTTTGGATGAAACCGTCGTGGATTTCGCAGGCGATGCGGGTGCGTTCATCCGTCACCGCCGCGCCGGTCTCTTTCACATACAACCGATAGAGGGACTGATACTTGTTGAGCGTCCGTTCGATCTCCGCCGTCGCCCGGATGCGGGCTTCGATCAACTCCCACATGAATTTGGCGCTGGCGCCCCCGATGACTGTCACGCCCATCCGATGGAAGTCCTGAAGCAATTGCCACACCTCGGCATTGCCTGACACGTCGATAATCAAATCGATCCGTTCCATCGCCAACAACTGCCGATAGTCGCTGGTGACCGGAATCCCCAACTGCGTGGCAAGGCTCACGCCTGGCGCCTGCGGATCGACCTCCGCAACTCCGACGATCCGCACGAGGGGATCGTCGGCGAAAATTTCCATCAGCGCCGTGCCGCCACGGCCTGCGCCGATAATGGCCACATTGGTGGTGCCGGGAACCGCCAGTTTTCGACGATTGCGTTGGGGTTGCAAGGTGGCCATGTCGTCGGCGCTCCGCGTACACTGTTCGCCCGTGCGAACGATCGATGCCGCTCAAATCAGTCGGGGTGAATGAAAAACAAGAGCCGGCAACGCAAGAAGGAGGGTTTGAGAGCTGGGGCTCAACGCTCGCGGCGCTGTTGAGCCAGGACTTTCAGCTCATCCATGAACTGGTCGATGTCCTTGAACTCCCGATACACGGACGCGAACCGGACATAGGCGACCTGGTCCAACTGATGCAATTCCTTCATCACTTCCTCGCCCACCACCCGGCTTTTGATTTCGCTCTCGCCCATCTCCTGAATCCGCTTTTCGATCCGGTCGGCGGCATCCTCGATCGTCGCCGTGCTGACCGGACGTTTCTCGCAGGCCTTCTTTATCCCGGAAAGAATCTTACTCCGGTCGAACGATTCGCGGCGGCCGTCCTTCTTGACGACGACCGGGAGGATCTCATCGACCCGCTCATACGTGGTGTAGCGGCGGCGGCACCCGATACACTCGCGGCGGCGGCGAATGACTTCGCCTTCCTTGGCCATCCGTGAATCGACCACCTTGTCTTCCAGCTCATCGCAGAAGGGACATTTCACAGGCGGCGACCATGGCTCATAAATGGGGGCTTATCAGTAGGAATGGAAGATAGGGAACCGGTTGCACAGCGCCTTGGCATGCAGGCGAACCTCTTCCAGCACCGCCGGTTCTTGCCGGTGCTGCAGCACACGATCGATCAGCTCCACGATCTGTTTCATCTCCGGCTCCCGCATCCCCCGCGTGGACACGATCGGAGAGCCAAGCCGGATGCCGCTGGCCACTGCCGGCGGCTTTTCGTCGTAAGGAACGGCGTTCTTGTTCAGGATGATGCCGGCCGCATCAAGGGCGGCATCGGCATCTTTGCCCGTGATTCCCTTATTCGAAAGGTTCACCAGCATGAGATGCGTATCGGTCCCGCCGGAGACGATCTTGTACCCGTGATCCATCAACCCCTGCGCCAACGCCTTCGCGTTGGCAAGAACCTGCTGCTGGTAGCGCTTGAACGACGGAGACAAGGCTTCCTTGAAGGCGACGGCTTTGGCCGCAATCACGTGCATAAGGGGCCCGCCCTGCAAGCCGGGAAACACCAGCTTATCGACGCCCTTCGCATACTCGGCCTTACACATCGTGACCCCGCCGCGCGGGCCCCGAAGAGTCTTATGGGTCGTCGTGGTCACAAAGTCCGCATAGGGTACGGGATTGGGATGCAGCCCTGCGGCAATAAGACCGGCAATGTGAGCAATATCAACCAGCAAATAGGCGCCGACCGACTTGGCGATGGCTTGAAACCTGGGAAAATCCAACACGCGGGCATAGGCGCTGGCACCCACCACGATCATGCGGGGCCGGCATTCCTCGGCCGCTTTCTGCACCGCATCGTAGTCGATAGTTTCTGTCTTCCGGTCTACTCCGTACGAAAACACGCGAAAGAGAATGCCGGAGAAGTTGACTTTGCTACCATGGGTCAGATGCCCTCCTTGGGCCAGATCCATCCCGAGTATAGTGTCACCCGGCTTCAATACCGACAGGTAGGCCGCCATGTTGGCCTGGGAACCGGAATGCGGCTGCACGTTGACGTGCTCGGCTCCAAAAATCTCTTTGCACCGCTGAATCGCCAGATCTTCGACCGTGTCGGCGTGCTGACATCCACCGTAATACCGTCTGCCGGGATACCCCTCCGCATACTTGTTGGTCAGCACAGAGCCCTGCGCGGCCAATACAGCAGGACTGGCAAAGTTTTCCGATGCAATCAAGAGCAGCTTGTCCCGCTGCCGCGTCTCTTCCGCTTCGATCGCCGCGTAGACATCTGGATCCGCAGTTTTCAGAGCATCGACTGATCCGATTCCCTCGTACATCTCGTTCTCTCTTATCCTACGGCTGGGTCGGCGCTTCAGCGTCCTGCTTCTTCACTACACGCACAGTCACCGTCGCCGTCACATCCCTCGGCATCTTGATGGGCACTGCGACCTCCCCCAATTCCTTGATCGGCTGCCCCAATTGAATCTTCCGCCGGTCCACGGTGAAGCCTTGAGCGGCCAACCCCTCGGCGATATCCTTGACCGTCACCGAGCCGAACATCTTATCGTCCTTGCCCACTTGAGCCTCGATGGTCAGCGTGACCGCCGACACCTTCTTGGCATGGGTTTCGATTTCCAGTTTTTCCTTCTTGGCCTTCTCCGCCGCAGCTCGTTTGGCATGTTCGAAGGCTTTGATGCTCCGGCTGTCGGCTTCGACCGCTTTGCGGCGAGGCAGCAAGAAATTCCTGGCAAATCCATTGGCCACGTTGATGACATCGCCGAGGTGGCCCACCCCGTCCATCGTCTCTTGCAGAATGACTTTCATACCCTCACTCCTTCTCTGAGAAAGGAAAGGAGAATACTGGGGCGACTGCGAAAAGTCAATTCAGATCGGCGGGTTTTACCGAATGACGTCGAGCGATCGGCCGACCTTGGCAAAGGCCGCCACTGCCCGTTCCATCTGGGCTCTCGTGTGCGCCGCCGACATCTGGACGCGGATTCTGGCTTGGCCTTCGGGGACGACGGGATGGCTGAATCCAACCACGTACACGGCCTCGTTCAACAGCGCCTCAGCCATCGCCGTGGCGAGCGAAGCCTCGCCTAACATGACGGGAATAATGGGGTGCTCGCCAGGAATAAGGCGAAATCCCAGCGCGGCCAGCTGAGCGCGAAAGAACGCCGCATTGGCATAGAGCCGCTCGCGCAACTCGTCTCCTTGCGCTACGAGATCAAGCGCGCGCAAGGCGCCGGCCGCCACCACCGGCGGAAGCGCGTTGGAGAACAGATAGGGCCTCGACCGCTGGCGAAGCAAGTCAACGATCTCAGCCTTGCCCGAGGTAAACCCTCCTGCGGCTCCACCCAGCGTCTTGCCCAGTGTGCTTGTGATCATGTCCACACGATCAGCCACGCCGAAATGAGCCGGCGTGCCCCTCCCTTGGGGACCAAGGACGCCGGTCGCATGGCTGTCATCCACCACCACCGCCGCATCGTACCGCTCAGCAAGCTCGACAATCCGGTCAAGCTTGGCCAGATCTCCATCCATCGAAAACACTCCGTCAGTCACGATGAGCCGCAACCGGCTGTTGTGCGATGCTTCCAACCGCCCTTCAAGCTCCCCCATATCCGAATGGGCGTATCGCAATCGTGTCGCCTTACAGAGCCGGATGCCGTCGATCAGGCTGGCATGGTTCAAGGCATCGCTGATGACAGCGTCGCGCTCATCCACCAACGATTCGAACAATCCGCCGTTGGCATCGAAACAGGAGCTGTAGAGCACGGTGCCCTCGGTGCCCAAGAACGAGCTGACGGCCTGCTCCAGCCGCTTATGCAAATCTTGAGTGCCGCAGATGAAACGCACCGAGGCCATGCCGTAACCGTGCGTCTTCAAGCCATCCATAGCGGCCTGAACGATCTCCGGGTGATTCGCCAGCCCGAGATAATTGTTGGCGCAGAGATTCAAGACCGGGCCTCGGTCCACCAGGATATCCGAGCCTTGCGGGCCCAGGATGCGCCGCTCGGACTTGTAGAGGCCTTTCGCGCGGATCTCGGCAAGCTGTTGTTGAAGAACGTTCTTAAGGGACGAGTACGCCATGGCTAAACCAGGACTGAGGTTTGAGTGCTGAGGACTGAGTAAGAGGAGATCTTGCTTTTCACTCGGCCCTCAGTCCTCGCACCTCAGTCCTATTACGGGATCAACACCACTTTCCCGCATTGTCCGGATCGAATCAAATCGAATCCTGTCGCGAATTCGGCCATCGGGAATGAATGGGTGATTACCGGCCGGATGTCCAGGCCTGCCTTGAAAAGCCCCGCGAGCCTGTACCACGTACCGAACAGACGCCGGCCCGTCACGCCGTACACGCGAATGCCCTTGAAAATGATTTCATTCGGAAGATCGAAGCACACTTGGCCGGTTGGAATCCCGAAGAGGGTCACCCGCCCACCATTCTTGACGGAACGAAAGGCTTGGTGCAGCGCTGCCGGATCGCCAGACATTTCCAGCGCCGCATCGACGCCTTCGCCCGCGGTCAGCTCGCGAATCGCGTCGTTGACCGCCTCCGGCTGGCTGGTTTTTACGTTCACCATATGGTCTGCGCCCAATTGTTTGGCCAACCCCAACCGGTACTCGCTTGTATCGGTTGCGATAATGACGGCCGCGCCTGACACACGGGCGACGGCAATGGCAAATAAACCGGTCGGCCCGCATCCCGTCACCAAGACCGTATGGCCCGTCAGGTCTTCGGCCAGGGCGGCATCGACGGCATTCCCAAGCGGTTCCTGGACACAGGCAAACTCCGGAGGGATCTCCGCGGCGGTGCGCCACAACAGCCCTTCCGGCAGCGCGACATACTCGGCATAGGAGCCGTCGCGATCGATGCCGAGAATTTTGTACTGCTTGCAAACATGCGCCTGTCCGGTTCGGCATTGAAAGCACCGGCCACAAGTAATGTGCGATTCGGCGGCGACATAATCGCCGACGTTCACCAGCGACACCTCGCGCCCGATCTCCACGACATGGCCGCATACTTCATGGCCGATGATGCGTGGAGGATGCACACGCCCTTGAGCCCAGTCGTCCCAGCGATAGATATGGGCGTCGGTTCCGCACAAGGAAGTGGCGGCGACCTTGACGATGACGTCGCGCGGGCCTGGAGTGGGGTCCGGCCAATTCGTCGCAGTCAAACCTGGGGCGGAAGTTGTTTTGACCAACGCGCGCATGGGGCCATTCTATACCAACTGCGTGCGTTCAGCATCCTGATCGGCGCAGCAGTGCGGATTAAAACTGGTTGCGCGGCATCGCCGTGATGAGTAGGATACCGGGAACATGGTTCGTCCAAGCTTCCGATCTGTTGCGCTCATTCCCGGCCTTCTCTTGGCATTCTCGATCGGGCCTGCCTTCCATCCTGAACTTCAGGCTGCTTCCCCTTCCAACGCGACGCAACCGGCCTCGCCGAGACACCGCTCGGTCATTTTCGATTTTGCCGGTCTGGACGCTTCCGGAGATATCCGCATCGGCAACCCGCTCAAGCTGTCTCTGACGCTCAACGGTGTGGTCCACAGTCACACCCCCATAGTCGCCATTTGCGAATCGATCCACTTCGAACGACAGATCGTCACGATGGAACCGGATTCCGAATCCATGGAGATGCGTGCCACCGCGATCCTCGAACCCATTGCTCCGGGAAAGCTCTCGGTGTCTCCCAAAGTCGCGCGTATCCAAGTCACCTTTGCCCGGGCCAAGAACGACAAGAAACTGGAACGGGTGATGACGCGCATTGTCTACGTGACGCTGGGGAAACCCGCACTGCAGAACGACGCTGACGACCTCCCGCCTCCACGCCTTTACGAACTTGGCGAAGAAGACTCCGGCGACGATGACCTTCCGCCTGATGCGACGCCCATCATCGACACGTCGCTGGTGGAAGAAAATCTCCTCCCGCTGCCTGCCCCGGGGCCGGGACCGGGACCGGGGCCGGCCTATTGGCAGCATGTCAGTGCGCTCCTGAGCCAAAGCTGGAGCCACACAACGCACCGGGTTCGCCATGCTCCGTCGAGCGAAACGGTGCAGGTCCGGTTTCGCATGTATCCAAACGGGCGGGCTCAGTTGATCCAGATTGAAAAGGGCTCCGGCTCGCGCGTGATCAACGAGGCCGGCATTTATGCCGTCGTCCATGCGCAACCGTTTCCTCCCTTTCCTGAGGATGTGGGATCGGAGCCGGTCGAGGTGCATGTGCGGATGCGGACGGGCGCGCGGACGGGTGCGCGTGAAGTCAGGTCGGCTTCGAATACTCAGGCGCCGCAGCCGAATGCGGCGCCTCTCATATCCAAGCCATGACGGCGGTTGCACCACGACACCCACACTCAATGGAGGCGGCAACATGAACATCGGACGACGCTGGATCGCATGTGCGGCAGTATGCGGATGGCTGGCCGGGCTGCCGGTCGGCGCCGGAGCTGAAACGGCTCGATGGGATATCGATCCCGATCACTCGCTCATCGAGTTTCGCGTCGCGCACATGGTGGTCTCCAAGACCGCCGGGCGTTTCACGGACTACAGGGGATTCGTCGAGATGGATGCGGACGCCAAGACGGTCAAGGCGATCGAAGCGACAATCAACGCGGCCTCGATCGATACGAATCACGACAAACGCGATGCCCATCTGCGCCAGGCCGACTTTCTCGACGTCGCGCAGTTTCCGACGATGACCTACAAACTGAAAAGCGCCAAG
The DNA here is from genome assembly GCA_029858925.1 of Nitrospira sp. GTDB lineage: Bacteria > Nitrospirota > Nitrospiria > Nitrospirales > Nitrospiraceae > Nitrospira_D. The sequence continues at coordinate 60 of JAOUEB010000056.1, read as the reverse complement.
AAACAAGGCGACACCTTCACAGCCATCGGCGACTTGACCCTGCGCGGCATCACGAAAGAA
>JAOUEB010000055.1 GCA_029858925.1 Nitrospira sp. | reverse complement strand
CTCGTGAAGACTTGGGCGGATCGGAGTATTTGAAAATTATTCACGCTCGAGAGCAGGGATCGCCACCCTTGTTGAACCTGGACGAGGAGAAGGCGCTGCATGAGTGCGTGCTGGCGCTGGTGCGAGGCGGGCTGGTGCAATCTGCGCATGACTGTTCGGACGGCGGGCTGGCTGTGGCATTGACGGAAAGCTGCATTTCAGGGCCGGACCGGAAACTGGGCGCTGTGGTAAGATTAGCCCCAGGCCGGATTCGAAAAGACGCAGTGCTTTTCGGCGAAAGTCAGTCCAGGGTGGTGCTCTCGGCCAAGCCGGCCCATCGGCCGGCGATTCTCGATCAGGCCAAACGCCTGGGCGTACCGGCCGATGTCATCGGGTCGGTGACGGGTGCTCAACTGACGATTAGCCTAGGCGATGCCACGATGGTGGATGCGTCCGTGTCTACGCTCCATGACCGGTGGGCCTTGTCGATCGAACGGACGCTCAAGAACGAGTGAGGGGATAGGAGTAAGGGGTTAGAGGGTATGAGTCAGGAACAACACAATCAGTCCGTCTCCTCACTCCTCAGCCCGCATCCCTCACCGCTTATCATGCCGGATAAGTTTCACGACGAATGCGCGGTCTTTGGCATCTTCGGCCATGAAGAGGCTGCCAATCTCACCTATCTCGGGCTCTATGCGCTCCAGCATCGCGGGCAAGAAGCTTCCGGCATCGTGTCGGGGGATGGAGACCAATTCTTCGTGCAGAAGGGGATGGGGCTCGTCGCCGATATCTACGATCGGTCGTCGCTGGAGAAACTGCCGGGCCATATGGCCATCGGTCACAATCGCTATTCCACGTCCGGGGGCAACGATCTGAAGAATGTTCAGCCGCTGATTGTGAACTTTGCGCTCGGCAACCTGGCCTTGGCGCACAACGGCAATCTGATCAATGCCCAGATGCTCCGCAACGAGTTGGAGGCCTATGGGGCGATTTTCCAGTCCACGTCGGACAGCGAAGTCATTATCCATCTGATCGCGCACTCCAAAGCCAATTCCCCTCTCGCCCGTGTGATGGATGCGCTCAATCGGGTGCGCGGGGCGTTTTCCGTCGTCCTGATGACGGATAAGGGCCTGATTGCCGCGCGCGACCCGTACGGATTGCGCCCGCTGTGTCTTGGGCGCGTGCGCAGCAGCTGGGTCGTGGCGTCAGAAACGTGCGCGTTTGATTTGCTCGACGCGGAATATGTTCGTGAAATCGAGCCAGGTGAGCTGGTCGTGATCAGCGATCAGGGGGTAGACAGCCATCGGCCGTTTCCCAAGGCGGATCCGGCCATGTGCATTTTCGAGTACGTGTATTTCGCTCGTCCTGACAGCCGGATTTACGGCGCCAATGCCGTCTATGCGACGCGCAAGGCATTGGGCCGGCAGCTGGCGGCGGAGTCTTGGGTGCCGGCGGATATCGTCATTCCCGTCCCGGATTCCGGCGTGCCCGCCGCGCTGGGCTATGCAGAAGGAGGCGGCATTCAGTTCGAGACCGGGCTGATCCGCAACCATTATGTCGGACGGACATTCATCGAGCCGGAACAGTCGATTCGCCACTTCGGCGTCAAGGTGAAGCTGAACGCGGTGTCCGAAGTCTTGCGTGGGAAGCGGGTCGTGGTGGTGGACGATTCACTGGTCCGTGGAACGACCAGCCGGAAGATCGTCAAGATGATTCGCCAAGCCGGGGCGAAGGAAGTCCATATGCGGATCAGTTCGCCGCCGATCATCTCGCCCTGCTTCTACGGGATCGATACTCCGACAAAGAAGGAACTCATCGCATCCGACCATTCGGGGGAAGAAATCCGCAAGTACATCACGGCGGACAGTTTGGCCTACCTCAGCCTCGATGGGATGCTCAAGGCTGCGCCCGGAACTCCCACTCAGTACTGCAGCGCGTGTTTTACCGAACGCTATCCCATTCCATTCACTCGCGCGGAAGAACTGCAATTGGGTCTGTTCGAACCGGCGCCCTGAGCGGGCAAGGACAAGCCGGTGCTGAGCCGTTTACAGAAAGGGGACAGAGCGGACATGCAACCACGATCCCGTTCACGAGTGCCTGTCGACTATGCCGTCTCCTTTTCCGGAGAACAGATCTCTGGTGAGGGGCTCTTGAACAATCTCACCATCTCAGGCGGCGAGATCGAGAGCCTTGTTCCCCTTCCAATCGGCGCGAACCTCCATCTGCTGCTGCAAACGTCCGGCGCGCGTCCGCCGATCGTCATCGCGCTCGCCATCGTTCGCTGGAAGCAGGGGGACCGGTATGGTATCGAGTTCGTTCGATTTCAAGGCGACGCGAAGCAGCAACTGCAAGACATGCTGAACCAGCGCGATGGATAGCGAGCCGTTTCCTTCCTTCCTTCCTTCCTTCCTTCCTTCCTTCCTTCCTTCCTGCCCGCGTAGTTGCTCCGCTAAAAATCACCGTGGTAGGATGGCGCCCTCAAGAGCCGATGGTGTTGTGTGGATGGAAGGGGCGAGCGCTTTGTGAGAGGAGCGCGTTCCTCTCAGTCGTCGGCTGTGATCGTATTTCCGTATCACGAGCGAGGTCGTTGTGGACGAGTTTGAAGCAGGCAAACAGAAGTTTCTTGATGTGGTGAAGGCCATCGATAGCGCGGTGCAGGTGGTTATTCCCGTGACTCCGTCCAATAGCCTGTTTTTGATCTCGGTGACCAAAGGGGCGAACCGTAAGTTCATGACCGTGCCGGAAGACGATATCGTCGATCTCCCGACTGATGCCGACATTCTTGCGAAAGTCACCAAAACGGTACGGGACGCCATCGCGACTCTGTGAGGCCGCGCGGCGGGCAAGGGCGGGCGCGAAAGGCGCGAAGTGTGAAGCGTCGGGACGGATGAATCATTCCGGCGAGTCTCGCAGGTCTCGCGACTCGCGCGTGTCGCGTAGCGATATCATGAAACAAATTCTTCCCGGCATCTGGCAATGGTCCTGGTTTTCGGACGAGAAGCAGCTTGACTTCAACGGCCTGTTTCTCATGGTCGGCGAACACAAGATTCTGGTCGATCCTCCTCCGATGACGGCCGAGGGGCGGTCGTTCGTCAGCCGCAACGGACCTCTCGATTACATCATCGTCACGAACAGAGATCACATCCGTGAAGCGGCGGCCTATCAGGCGGAGTTCGCCTGCCGGCTGTATGTGCCAGATGCGGATGCGGCACAGATGGATGCAAAACCAACGAAAACCTATAAAGACGGCGAGTTGCTTCCGGGCGGTATTTGGGCGATCCAGCTGAGCCATCAGAAATCTCCAGGGGAATCGGCGTTGTTTCTGGAGAGGGGGCAGGGGATCATGATCGTGGGGGATGCGTTAATCGGCAAACCGGCCGGCGCCGTCAGCCTGCTCCCTGCCGAGAAGTATCCCGATGCCGCGAAAGTCAAAGACGGACTCCGGCGCCTCCTCAAGTACAATTTCGACAGTCTCGTCGTCGGCGACGGCGCGTCGATTCTTGCGGGCGGCAAGCCGGCGGTTGAACGTTTGCTGGGTGTGCCGTCATGACGCTCCGCAATGGCCTGTCGGAAGAATTGAATCGTCAAGGCAATGAGCATTTCTCGCGCGGGCACTATACGGAGGCCTATGCCTGTTATGCCAAGGCGCTGGAGTGTGATCGGATGACGGGTGATAGGCGGGCGTTGGCGGCGACGCTTGGAAATCTCGGCAATATCTGCGCGGTGAGCGGCAAGAGAGATTTGGCGCAGACGCATTATCAGGAAGTCCTGGAGTTGCAGAAGATTCTCGGCGATGAGAAGGGGATCGGCACGACGCTGGGGAATTTGGGGAATTTACGGGCCGATGCCGGCGAGTGGAGCCGGGCGCGGGCCTACTATCTGGAAGCACTCGATCTCATGACGAAGACGCAGGATGAGCCGGCCAAGGCCGTGCTGTTTTCCGACCTTGGCTTGGTGGCGCGTGAGACCGGACACTTCGAGGAGGCGATCGACTGGTATGAGCAGTCATTGGTGTTGATGCGGTGTTTGGACAATCAAGGCGGTGTGGCCGATGCCTGGCGCATGATAGGACGCACGTTCCTGATACAAAAACGGCACGACGACGCAATTGCCTGTTGCCAAACCAGCCAATCGGTTGCCGAGCGGTCGCGCGACGAACTCCGCGCGGGCGGCGCCCGCTACGTCTTGGCCCAATGTTATGAAGAAACGGGACGGCTCCAGGATGCTGCGGATCTGTTGCAACGAGTCGTCGAGATGGACCGCAAGTATCAGCTGCCCAAGCTTGAGGAAAATACCAGACGTCTGGCGGCGCTTCAGGCGCGCCTCGCAGAACACGATCACCTCTCGCCTGTCCCAGAGACCAGAACATGACTGAACCAGATTCGCCGGCATGGCCGCGGCTCCGCACCGCCCTGATGCAAGCATTTCCCCAACTCTATGAATTGGAACCGGACGGACCGCTTGCTATGGATCTGGGGACCGACGGATGGCTCCTGGAGATCAGGCCGCAAGGGACCTTGCTCTGCCAGTATGGGGTGGCGATGGACGATGTGATGGCGCTCATGTCGGATGGCACGCCGGAAGATTTGGGGACCGACGAGGTGGCCAAGCAGGCGAAGTATTTTCTTCAGCCCGCCGTGTCGAAGTATCGGGCGATTCTATTGCAGTCCGGATTTGTCGAGGAGACGGAGATGACCGATGAGTTCGTCGCCGTGACGTTTGCGCGTCCCGTAGATGTGGCGGACCCCGCCAAGGTGCAGGACCTTTTACGGTGGTGCTGCCGTCAGATCGGAAGGATGTCGTGACGCCGCGCATCGCCACGTTTGATGAATTTCGCGATGCGATCTCGGCCTATCGATTGCCGCGTGTGTTGTTGGCCGGGTTGGAGCTGGACGTCTTTACGACGGTCGGTGACAGGACGTGGACGATTTCCGATCTTGCCAAGCAGCTCAAGGTCAGCGAACGAGGGCTGGATATCCTCTGCCGGAACCTTGCAATGGCCGGCTTGTTGCTGAAGAAGGGTGGGACCTACAGAAACAGCCGGCTTGGAGCCACAGCGCTCAATGCCACCCATCCCGCCTATCGCGGTGGGTATTTGGATTTGATCAAGAGCCATTGGACGGACTGGTTTCGGCTGCTGGAATCCATTCGAAGCGGGTTGCCGATCGATCACGATGTTCCGGACAGCCAGGATTGGCGCCGCCGGTTCACGTGGGCCATGCACCACCGCACGTTGGAGACAGCCCCGGCGATTGCCTCGCAGATAAAGCTGGGCAGAGCCCGGACGTTTCTCGATCTTGGCGGAGGTCCCGGCACCTATGCGCTGGCGTTTCTGGCCAAGACCCCACGATTGCGCGCCACAGTCTGTGACCGAGCAGCGGCGTTGGACGTGGCGAAAGAGATTGCCGACACGCACAAGGCGGGACGGAGGCTGTCGTATCTGCCGCTCGATTTTACCAAGGAGCCGATTCCAGGCACGTATGACGTGATCTGGTATTCCAACGTGCTGCATATCTATTCCCCGGAGATCAATCGAGCGGTTTTTCGCCGAGCCTTGGCCGCGTTGGCGCCAGGCGGGCGGCTCATTATTCAAGACGCGTTTCTCCATGACCGTGAGGGGCTGCTTCCCGCGGAGGCGAGTCTCTTTGCCGTATCGATGTTGCTGTTTACGGAGGAGGGGAACACCTATTCGGCGTCGGAGACTACGACATGGCTCAAAGATGCCGGATTTGCACGAATCAAATCACTCCAGCTCAAAACGGGGACCGAGGACTGGGAAAACGGAATTCTTGAGGCCTCGGCGCCTAAGTCACGTCCAAAAACGAACGCCCGCCGAACAGGATCAACAGGAAGTTCAAGAAGCCGCTGACTAGGCTGTTCAGCAGAGATAGCATGACTTCCGGATCCTTCGTCAGGATTTGGACCGTCGTCGCCACATCCATCGCCATCCCAACCGTCCCGTACATCACACAGGCCATCGCGGCCCAACGAAACCCGCGCCAAACCAGGAGCCCTAGACCGAAAGGCATAAGGGCGAGAAATCCGATCCACCAGGTTCCTCCCGGCGCCGTGAAGGGGGCAGACCCTGTCAGAACCCCGATGTTCACAGCCAGGATCCCTGCCAATAGGATGATTAAGGCGGTTCGTTGCATGGGGAGACTATAGACGGGGCAAGGAATATCGGCAATGGCCCATGATTGCCGGTGCGCAGCCCCCCTCCTTCTGGGGGGAATCTTACTACAGTGGGTAATTTACCGGCGACTGAGATCTCTTGCAGAATGCGCCCACGCATCAGGAGGGTCTATGTCGCAGATTCAATGGTTCTCCCAGCTTTTCAATAGGTCAACGGCCCCTTCCCCGCTTGCTGTTTTGGTTCGCGCCCGTCTCGATGGCAAATCATCGGCTACGTACCCTCGCTGGTCATGGAAATTGTTTTATCCGTTAGCCGGTGTCGGGCTGTGTCTCTCATTGATGGACGGCCAGGCCTGGGGCCAGGTTGAGACCGAGCAGAAAGAAGAGAACGAGGCCATCGTCGCGGCAGGATTCGGCTATCAGAACGGCAATGAATCCACCATTACAGTCAGAGTATATGATCCTACCTCCGGCGAGGTGCTGTCGGATGACGTGTATGAATTAAGTGTCAAAGAAGACACCCGCGCAGGGTCGAATGTTTCGGCCGGCCGTGTCTTTGCCGGCGGGGTCGGCCTGGGAGCCACCGATCTCTCGAGTTTCATAATACGCGTATACGATGCGGAGACGGGCGAATTCCAGTGGTCCGGGCAGCTCAATCTCACACCGAGCGACGCGAGCGAGCCGGGGCATATGATTTCCACCGTGGCGCCGCGCCGCGCCAGCATCACGAAGATTCATGACATCGATACGACAGCGCAGTCCCCGCTCTTTGTGTTGCGCGCAGTGGATGTGACGACTGGAGGGATTCTCTGGGAAGATGAGTTCTCCGCCGATGGCGTGAGCGCGGCGCAGGTCAGTCAGACCGCCGATCGCCTGGCCGGTGTCGAGGAGGGGTCGCGGGAAGGCGGTCTCTTTGATTTCAGAATTCGCATGTTCGACCGCGATGGCCGGACGGTCTTGTGGGAAGATCAGGTGCTCCAGCAACCGGCCGACGAAGAGAGTCAAGGCGCGATGGACGATCGAGCGCGGCTGCTTCCGGCCTGGACGGGACCGATCGAACGAGATTGGATGCTGGAAGAGATTTAGCCCGCAATATTCATGAGGGTTCGTGGCCTCTTCGACAAGCTCAGGGTCCCGAGCACAGTCGAGGGGCGAGCCCGCCGGCCGCAGGCTTGTCGCAACAGCGGATCGGCGATTGCAGCAGAAGTGCTCATGAATAATGGGGGTTAGGATCGCTTTTGCTCGAAGCTTCCCAACCACTGGTGATGGAATTGTTCATACGAGACGAACAACGTGTTCTGGATGGCCGTTGCCGCTGACGCTCTAGCCTTGAATGCGCTCAGCAGCCCATCGACCTGGGCCATGCCCCACCGTTCGATTAGATAATGTGTCGCGGAGTTTGCTTCCAGATAGGCCAGCCTAGCGGCATCAGCCGGTAATGCGCTCCAAGGGCCTTC